>NZ_JBBYGR010000066.1:0-29983 GCF_038405005.1 Xanthomonas sp. JL1
TTCTCGGCCTCCAGGTCCTTGAGCCGCTTGGCATCGGGCACGCTCATGCCGCCGAACTTGCTGCGCCACAGGTAGTAGGACGCCTCACTGAAGCCATGCCGTCGGCACAGGTCCTTGATCGGCATGCCGGCCTCGGCTTCGCGCAGGAAGCCGATGATCTGCTCTTCGGAAAAGCGCTTCTTCACGTCCCATCTCCTCGGGGTAGGGAATTGGACTCCAAGCTGAGGTGCTACTCAAAATCGGGGGGACGTCGCTCACGCCAACCCCTCTCTCGCAGGAGAGGGGCTCTTGTGTTCTCCCGGGACACGAGAGGCTTGCGTGTCCTTCCGCGTGAAAGGGCATTGCGCATCAGAGAGATTTGAGCATTGCGTTGACGATTCGCAGATGCTCGGTAGATCGCTGTCAGCGCCTGCCTGATGATGCTTGCTCGAGACACTCCAGGCATGTCGGTGGCAACCTGCACGCGCGCCACCTGGCCTGGCAGGGCGACGACTTGCGCCGGATGCGGGGGCCATCCTGGGCGCGCTCACCAAGCTGTCAGGGCAACTACGACCGAGTAGCGTTCGTGGCCAGAGCCGCTCTGCCCGAGAGCGTTCGCGGTCGGGATGGCCATCCCATGGCAGTTCGGTGCCGGTGATGGCCCCAGACTTGTACCGCTGCTTCGAAAGCGCTTATTCGATTACGGGTTTGGCGTACTGGCAGCGGCTTGCAGGCGGGCGACCTGGCCTAGCAGGGCGAGGCGCGCGCGCGCGTATTCGGCGATCACCAGGGCGACCATGGCCGAGGGGCGTTCGATGGTGCCGGTGCGGGCGGCTAGTTCGATGCGCCGTGCCGCGTTGGACACGGCCTGGGCGCCGACGTTGGCGCTGGAGGATTTGAGAGTATGTGCGAGGTCGCGCAGTTGCATGCTGTCGCGATTGGCTGCGGCCGCTTCCAATTGTTCGATGATGGGCGGGGCGTCTTCCAGGAACAGCTGCAGGATGGTGATGGTGTCCGCGCCGGCTACTTCGTACAGCTCGTCGATGACGCTGTTGTCCAGGATCGGCAATGCGCATGCCTGCGCCCCGGCGCTGGCGCTTTCGGGATCGTGTGTGAACTGGCCGGCAGTGCTTGGGCCGGGCAGCAGCGCCTGACGCGGCAGCCAGCGCTGCAGGCAGGCGTCGAGCTGTTCACGTGCGACCGGCTTGGAAAGATAGTCGTCCATGCCGGCGGCCAGGCAGCGTTCGTGGTCGCAGGCCATCGCGTTGGCGGTCATCGCCACGATCGGGAGCGGGCGGCTTCCGCTTTCGGTTTCCATGGCGCGCCAGCGGCGGGTGGCGGCATAGCCGTCCAGCACCGGCATCTGGCAATCCATGAACACCATGTCGTAGCGGATGGATTCCATTCTGGTCAGCGCGGTTTCGCCATCGGTGGCGGTGTCGGCCTCGAAGCCGAGCACGGCCAGCAGCTTCTGCGCGACCAGCAGGTTCACCGGGTTGTCTTCGACCAGCAGGATGCGCACTTCGCGCGCGTTGGCCATTGGTGGCGGCAACGGCTCGGGGATCATCGCCGAGGCCAGCGTGGCGGTGGGGACGGGCTTGGGATCGGGCGGCAACACCAGGGGGCGCAGGGTTTCGTCCGGGCTCTGGCGCGGCACCAGGGTGGCGTGATCCCGCAGTTCGGCCGGCACCGGCTCTTCGCCGTACAGCCAGATCAGCCGCGCGCTATTGGCATTTTCCGGGCGCGCGAGCGCGCGGTGCACGGCGCGCGCGCTATAACGCAAGGTGTCGTGGTCGGCGATGACGCAGCGGAAGCCTTCGGTGTCGCTGTGGCGGCGCACGCGTTCGAGCGCTTCCTGGGTGGTTTCCATCAGCACATGCGACACGCCCCAGCTGTCGAGCAGACGCTTGAGGCGTTGCGACAGGCGTGCATCGGAGCTGATCACCATTACGCGCACAGCGTCGGCGCGGGTGGCCTGCTGCAGGTCGCCGATGACCTTGAGCAGCGGAATTTCGAACCAGAAGGTTGAGCCGCGTCCGGGTTCGGATTCCACGCCGATGCGGCCGCCCATCAGATCGATGATGCGTTTGCAGATCGCCAGGCCCAACCCGGTGCCGCCATACAGCCGCGTGGTGGAGGCGTCGGCTTGTGCGAAGGAGCGAAACAGGCGCGTCTGCTGGTCCGGGGCGATGCCGATCCCGGTGTCGCGCACCTGGAAACGCAGCAGATGTTGGGCGCGCGTTTCGCCCAGGCGACGCAGCTGGATGTCGACGCTGCCGCGTTCGGTGAACTTGATGGCGTTGCCGATCAGATTGCCCAGCACCTGGCGCAGGCGGATCGGGTCGCCGCGCACCAGCAGGCGCACCGACGGTTCGATATCCAGGCTCAGGCGCAGCTGGCGACCTTCGGCGGTGCGCTGTAGCAGTTGCACGACGCCGTCGAGCAGTTCGCGCAGGTTGAAGGTGGTGATTTCCAGTTCGAGCTTGTTGGCCTCGAGCTTGGAGTAATCGAGGATGTCGTCGACGATGCGCAGCAGCTGCAGCGAACTACTGGTGGCGGTCTGCAGCATGTCGCGCTGGTCCAGGCTGAGCTGGCCGCTGGAGATCAGCTCCAGCATCGGAATGATGCCGTTAAGCGGGGTGCGGATCTCGTGGCTCATGGTGGCCAGGAATTCGCCCTTGGCCAGCATGGCGGCTTCGGCAGCCTGTTTGGCGCGCAATAGTTCCTGTTCGAGTTCGCCGTGGCGCTGCAGTTCCTGCTGCAAGCGTTCGCGGGCCCGCTCAGCCTCTTCCAGGCGCTGCGCCAAGGCGTGCTGCGCAGGTGCGGCACGGTAGGCGGCAGCCGCGGCGCAAATGCCGCACACCACTGCCAGGACTGCCGCCACCGCGGTGATCGCGCGCCAGGGGCCTTGCAGCGAAGACCACTGCAGACATGCCGCTAACGCTGCCGTGAGCGCCGCCAGCGTTGCCGCGATACACCAGGCGCGGAGGCCTCCTGTCTGCGCTGTCACTCAGAGCACCGCGCTCGTGAAATCGAAGTCCAGTTCCTTGCCGACCGTCTGCACCAGGTTGCCCTGGATGAAATCCACGCCGCTCATCCACATCGCAGCCGCTGCCTGAGGATCTTCGATGCGTTGGCCGATGATCAAAAGGCCGCGCTGATGGGCGATGTCGACCACGTCGCGCAATTCGTCGCGCACCGCGGCGTTTCCGTGGGCATCGGCGAAGCGGTTGGCCATGCGCACGAAGCTCAGCGGCAACTGGGCCAGCAGCGCGTTGGCTTCGTCGCCGGGTTCGAATTGGCTGAGGCAGAACTGCACGCCGGCCGGCATCAACTTGGCGCAGAACTGCTGCACGGTGACGGCATGGATCAGCGCATCGTCCAGGCGTAGATCCACGATCAACGATTGCCCGGCCACGCCGCGTTCGGGCAGTGCCTTGAGCAGCCAATCAGCGAAGGCGTCGCGGGCCAGCGTGCGCGGTGATTGCGACACGAACAGACGCAGCGGCGGGCTGGCGTGCTGGTACAAGTGCAGCAAGCCCAATGCGTGGTCCATGACCTGCTGGTCCAGATCGGCGATGCGCCCGGCCGCTTCGGTGGCAGGAATGACCTGGCCCGCCGACAGCAGGGTACCGTCGGCCTGGGGCAGCCGCAGCAGCACCTGGTACTGCGCGGTGTCGCCGCCGGCCACGGCCACGATCGGTTGATACGCCAGTTCGAGTTGGCCTTCGACCAGCCGCAGTTGTTCCTGCTGTTCTGCCTGGCTGGGTGCCAGATAGGTCTGCACGCCGTCGCTGCGCAGGCGTGCCTGCAGCGCAGTGCGTTCGACCGCTTCCAGCGCGCTGCCGGTGTCGTCGAAGCCCAGGCCCAGCGGTGCCACGCCGACGGCGCAGCGCACGTGCACGGACTCTTCTTCGCGCACCTGGAAGGCGTTGGCGGACAAGCGTTGACGGATTTCTAGCGCCTGCTGTTCCAGGCTGGCTTCGGGCATGCCCACGGCCAGCAGCAGGAAGCTGTTGTCGTTCAAACGCGCCAGCGGGTAGGGCTGGGCGGCGCTGGCCAGGCGGTGCCCGGCCTGGGTCATCAACCGCTCGTAGGCGGCGTAGCCGTAGCGTTCGCGCAGGTCGAGCGCGCTGGCGATCTCGATGAAGAACAGGCCGCCGGACTGCTTGCGCTCCAGCGCATCGGCCAGCAGGTTCATCACATGGCCGTGCGTGGGCAGGCCGGTTTCCGGGTTGCTACGCACGCTGATCTGTTCGCCGACCTGCTGCAGTGCCTGCTGGCGTGCGCGACGGATGCGGTTGGACACCGCGGCGATCAGATGGCGCGGGCGGATCGGCTTGGTGAGGAAGTCGTCGGCGCCGCTGTCGAGCACTTCGAACTGCCGCTCCGGGTCCGGGTCGCCGGTCAGGAACACGATCGGCAGTAGCTGCTGACCGGGCTGCTGACGGATCAGCGTGGTCAGGCGGATGCCGTCCAGCTCGGGCATGTGCAGGTCCATCAGGATCAGATCCGGGTGATAGTCCTGGATCGCCTGCGGCACGCTGGCGGGGGTCATTTCGACCTGCGCATGCATGCCAGCGCCGTGCAGCACACTTTGCGCGAACAAGGCCTGCGAGCGATCGTCTTCGACGATGAGCACGCGATACGGCGCATCGGCCGCGACGTTGTCGTCGCCGTCGCGTGGCGCAGCGGTGGAGGTTGGCGGCGCGGTGGGCGCCGATGCCGATGCGGCACGCGCCCTGCCGACCGCGGCTGCCGCGCGCGGCGCGGCCACGGGGGCAGCCGACCGTAGCGCAGCTGCAACGGCAGGCGCAGGAATGATGGTCGCGCTCACCGGCGCGACATCGTCAGAGGTCGCGGCAGCCTCGTCGGCCCAGCGACGCCAGTGATCGGCCGGCGGGGTCTCGGCGCGCAGTGGACGATTACGCGTGGCGGTGTCGTCAAGTGTGGTGGAAACAACCGGATCTCGAGCGGCCATCGATACTCCCTGCAGTCGCTGTGATTATGCGATGAACTTCACGATAGCGGGGAGTTGCGTGCAGCCGGCGTGGCACTAGAGTGCATCGGCGCGACCAGCCGACGCATGCCCCGCCACAGCAAGCGCCAGACCCACCACACCACCAGCGCAGCCAGCAGGCTGGAGCCCACTGCAACACTCAATGCCAGCCATGGCTGCGCCAGCGCCAGTGCCAACGCCGTGGTGACGACGGTGTCCTCGGCCAGCGAGGCGACCCAGTTGCTCGCTGGTTCGGGTGAGGTGTTGAGCAATGCGCGGGTTCCAGCCTTGAGCGTGTGGCTGGTGAGCGCAACGCCAGCGCCGGCCGCCAGGGCGCCGGCGCCCAGATCGCCGTCCGGTGAGAGCGTGGCTGCGGCCAGGAAGGCGCCTGCCGGCACGCGTGCCAGGGTCTGCAGCAGGTCCCAGCCCGAATCCACGCCCGGAATCTTGTCGGCGAAGAATTCGGCCACTGCCAGCGCGCCGGACGTGTCCAGGACCCACCACGACTGCGCCGGATGCAGCGCCGGCGGCAGGTCGATCCAGCCCAGCAGGCCGGCCAGGCCGACGCCGAACACGGTGAGATAGACCCGGATGCCAGCCAGCCAGGCCAGCAGAATGCCGATCACGAACAGATGCGCGTCGCTCATGGCGTGGTTCCTCGCAAACAATTGCACAACTATGGCAGAACTTTGGGATAACCGCCGGTCCAGCGCCAGCGCGACGATTGTCGGGGCTCTGGCACACTACCCCGCCCATGATTGCGCCGGCGCGTCCGGATCCGATGCCCATGAGACCAGCCGCACGCGTGCAGATCGTCCAACGTGATTCCGGCGGTGGCCGTTCCAGTGGCCGCTGGCTGTGCTTGGTGGTCGCCGTCGTATGGTTGGCCTCGCTGGGCGGGGTGTGGTGGATGGCCACGCGCACCGCCGCCCCCCGCCTGGTGGAAGCCGAGGCAGCGCTGCAGCAGGCGCAACGCAGCCAAGCCCAGCAGCGGCGGCAGATCGAGCAGTTGCAGCAGCGCCAGGTCAACCTGGCGATGTCGGACAAGATCAGCCGCGCGGCCAATATCGAAGTGCAGGCTTCGCTGGCCGAGCGCGATGAGCAGATCGCCGCACTGCGTGCCGACGTGGCTTTCTATGAGCGCCTGGTGGGCTCCACCGCGCAGCGCAAGGGGCTCAATGCGCACTCGGTGCAGTTCACTGCCGAGGCCGGCGGTACCTGGAATTACAGCGTGGTGCTCACCCAGAACCTCAACCGTGGCGCGATCAGCCAGGGCCAGCTGCGTTTTGTAGTGGAAGGCGTGCGCGCCGGCAAGTTGGTGACGGTGAGCTGGAACGAGCTGCACCAAAAGCCCAATGCTGCCGGGCAACCGTACTCGTTCCGCTATTTCCAGCAGCTGGACGGCAGCGTGATCCTGCCGAAGGATTTCACCCCGCAACGTGTCAACATCGCTCTGAGCGGCGATGGGGCGCCGGTCAATCAGACATTCGATTGGAAAGTCGCCGGCAATGGCGCGGGGGAGTAGCTCATGTTCGGGAATAAGTCCAACCGTGGTGCGCAGACCGTTGTCGATACCTTGATCGGGCCGCAGGTGGTCATCCGCGGCGACCTGCTGTTCAGCGGAGGCCTGTATGTGGAAGGTCGCATCCTGGGCAAGGTGATTGCCGAAGAAGGCACCAGCGCCACCTTGACGGTGGCCGAGCAGGGCAGCATCGAAGGCGAAGTGCGCGCCCCGGTTGTGATCATCAACGGCTAGCTGACCGGCGATGTGCATGCGGCCCAGCGGGTCGAACTGGCCGCCAATGCGCGCGTGCAGGGCAATGTGCATTACCAGGTAGTGGAAATGAGTGTCGGTGCGCAACTCACCGGGCGGCTGATTCACGCTGCCACTGCAGCGGCAACCGCGGCGTCACCGGCGCCGGAAACCAGCCGTGCCGAGCCGTTCACTGCGCTACAGGCTGAAATCGCCGACGTCTGACTAGAGCGTGCGCGGTGAACGCCCCCGCAGCCATGGCTTGAAGTGGGAACGTCTGGCCCCCATGCTGACGGCATGAGTACGCTCGTTTCCCTTCCCACCGCCGCCCCGGCACCGGACTACCAGTCCATCGACCGGCCACTGCACTTTTCCGTGGCCGCCGCTGCCAAGGTGCGCGAGCTGATCCAGGAAGAAGGCAATGCCGACCTGGCATTGCGTGTGTATATCCAGGGCGGCGGGTGTTCCGGCTTCCAGTACGGTTTCGAGTTCGACGAGAACCGTGCCGAGGACGACCTTGCCGTGGTTACCGATGGCGTGACGCTGCTGGTGGATCCGCTGAGCCTGCAATACCTGATGGGCGCCGAGGTGGATTACACCGAAAGCCTGACCGGCGCGCAGTTCGTGATCCGCAATCCCAATGCGAAAACCACGTGTGGGTGCGGGAGCAGCTTCAGCGTTTAACCGCCTGTGTGGATGCGTGCCGATCGCTGGCGAATCACCCGTGTTCCGGCATGGCCGCTGTTGCGATGAAAGCTCGATTCTTGCGCGTGAGATCGAGCGCGGTAGAGGTCCGCGCGCTGCGCCCTGGTAAGTGTTGAAGGCGTGCCGATGAGGCTGGGCGGCGAGCAGGGGGAGGTGTTTGCATTAGGGCACTCGCTGCGCCGTGCTTGCTGCGTGTGCTGCTGGTGATGTATCGCTCGTTTGGTCGCTGCAGCTAGGCGGACGACCCTCGCGATGACGCTGCCGACGCGGCCTGCGCGTTACGCCAATGACCACCACTGCTCAGACATGCGTTTGAGCACTTCAACTGTCGATCATTACCGCGGCAATCCTTCATTGCGATGACAGCGTGCGATATGCAAGAGTCGTGCAGGCAGCGGTCCATGCGCACAGTTGAGGAAGATGGCCTGCGCCACGCGCAGCGCCGTAGTCATGTTCTACATGATGGAAGGAATGCAGCGCGTCGCTGCCTATCGAGCGCCTGATACGCCTCTGATTGCTTGAGTTGTGCGCGCAACGCGCGCCACCGCTGCGTGCGTTTAACGCGCCACTAATGTCTGTGCGTTGCAGCGTTCGCGGCGCGCGCGCCGGCTTCGTGAATGGGCGGTGGTGCGTAGGTCGATATGACGCATACTACATGCGTGCTCACCGCTGGCGTCACGAGATGCGCGTTTTGTCCAGGCCTTGCCGCTCGTCCATGCTGATGCACCTCGGCCGGGCGCGATGCTGTGCCGACCGCGCATGCCATGTCTTGCGTCGATTTCAAACGGTGGTGCCGTGACTACTCCTAAGTTCTCCCGCACGTTCGATCGGGCAGCCGATGCCGATCTTGCGTCGCGTGAGTGTCTCCTGCCCGTTCCGTCCTTCCACAAGAGAGCATCACCTCAATGTTGCACATCAACTCCCGATCAGCGTTTGGCCTGGCGGCCATGTTGGGTATCGCCAGCGCAGTGCTCGCACCCAGCGCGCAGGCAGCACCCGCGCGCGGCACCTTGCTCACCAGCAATTTCCTGACCAGCTATACCCGCGATGCGATCAGCGCAATGCTTGCCTCTGGCTCGCAGCCTGCCTCTGGCTCGCAGCCTGAGCAGGCCAAATGTAATGTCAGGGTTGCCGAATTCACCTATGCAACCATCGGTGTCGAGGGCGAACCGGCCACCGCATCTGGCGTGCTGCTGATTCCGGGTGGCGAGCGGTGTAGCGGGCCGTATCCGTTATTGGGCTGGGGGCATCCGACCGAAGCGTTGCGCGCTCAGGAGCAGGCCAAGGAGATCCGCGATGCGAAGGGCGACGACCCGTTGGTTACGCGGCTCGCCAGCCAGGGGTATGTCGTCGTCGGCAGCGATTATCTGGGGCTTGGTAAATCCAATTATGCGTATCATCCGTACTTGCACAGCGCGAGCGAGGCGAGTGCGACCATCGATGCGATGCGCGCGGCGCGCAGCGTTTTGCAGCATTTGAAGACGCCGCTTTCGGGCAAGGTCATGCTGTCGGGTTATTCGCAGGGCGGCCACACTGCAATGGCCACCCAGCGCGAGATAGAAGCGCATCTGTCCAAGGAATTCCATCTGGTGGCCAGCGCTCCGATCTCCGGGCCGTATGCGCTAGAGCAAACATTCCTGGATAGCTGGAGCGGCAGCAATGCGGTCGGCGAAAACACGTTCGGTATCCTTCTGGGAAGCTATGCCATCGTCGCGATGCAGCACACCTACAAGAACATCTATCTGGAGCCCGGACAGGTGTTTCAGGATCCGTGGGCTGCCAAAGTGGAGCCCTTGTTCCCGGGCAAGCAAAGCCTGACCGATATGTTTCTTAACGACACCTTGCCAAGCATCGATAAAGTCAAGTCGTATTTCCAGCCTGGCTTCTACAGCGACTTCCCCAGCAACCCGGCCAACCCGTTCCGCCAGGATCTGGCGCGCAACAATCTGCTGGAGTGGGCGCCGCAAACCCCGACCTTGCTGTGCGGTTCGTCCAACGATGCCACTGTCCCGCTCAAGAATGCGCAGACCGCGATCGCCAGCTTCCAGCAGCGCGGCAGCAACCAGGTGGCGTTGGTGGATACCGGCACCGGCAACGCCAGCGACAACTCGGCCTTCGCCCATATGTTGACGAAAGAATCGTGCATCGTGGTGGTGCGGGATCAGCTGTTGGACAAGCAGCGCTGATACAGCGGTCGTTGCTTGACCCCGCCGAAGGGTTTGCAGGTGTGGGCGTATCCCAAGCCCGCACCTGCATGGTTCTTCACTGCAACCGGTGCAGTGCACTGCCATGACCATTGGCTAACGTGCGTTTGCCGACATGGCCGCACCTGCGCGCGGTCCCGTGATGGGGCCGCGCGACCTTGCGTGAACCACGTTCCAAGCCGGTGGCCAGCGCGGGCGGCGCCCGCGTCTGAATACGCAACGCAAGCACGCTCGGTAGAGTGCGTACGATGGTTGCAGGCGCTGCCGATTATCGGCAGGCTTGCGCCGATGTCAGGGTCTCTTTTTTCACCGTCCGATGTTGCCTTCACCCACGCGCCGCTTGATCGCGGCGATGTGTTGCGTGACGATCCCGACGCCCTGGCGCGTCTGTGGCCACACGGCCGTGTGCTGTTGATCGACGCCAAGGGCGCGGCGCTGGCCGATGCCAATGGCCAGCCGTTGTTGCTGGATGGCGCCAAACTGGGAGACGGGCTGGAGGTTGCGATCTTCCTGGGTCTGCGCGATGCAGTGGGCTGGTTTTGTCTGCCGGCCGACATTGTCCCGGTGCAGGCGCCGCAGCGGATCGATCTGCGCCAGGCCGCTGCCGACTGGCCAGCCGAGATCGCTACCGCCTTCGCCTATGCACGCGCCATGTTGCACTGGCAATCGCGCACGCGCTTTTGCGGCGTCTGTGGCGGTGCGATCGCGTTCCGGCGCGCTGGCTTCATCGCGCACTGCACGCACTGCCAGACCGAGCATTACCCGCGCGTGGATCCGGCCATTATCGTGGCGGTGAGCGATGGCGCGCGCTTGCTGCTCGGCCGTCAGGCCAGTTGGGCGCCGGGCCGTTATTCGGTGATTGCCGGGTTTGTTGAACCGGGTGAGTCGCTGGAGCAGACCGTAGCGCGGGAGGTGTTCGAAGAAACCCGCGTGCATGTGCAGGACTGCCGCTATCTGGGCGCGCAGCCGTGGCCCTTCCCGGGCGCGCTGATGCTGGGCTTCACCGCACGTGCCCCAGCGACCGAGGTGCCGCAGGTCACCAGTGAGCTGGAGGACGCGCGTTGGGTCAGCCATGCCGAAGTCAGCGCTGCGCTGGCCGGCGAGGCCGACATCGGGTTGCCGCCGCGCATCTCCATTGCACGTGCGTTGATTGAGCACTGGCATCGCACGCATGGCTGAGCCTGGGAGGTTGTTGCAGCGTTGCAGCGGTGCTTGCGTCCCCTCGGCTAGACTCGGCTGAGGAGGCCCACCCATGTTCACCACCCTGGTAGCCGTCGTCGTCGCACTCACGCTGGGCCATCTGGTGCCGACGCAGGTGGCCAGGCTCCGCACTTTCGCCTGGTTCGGACAATGGTTGCGTCGGCTGGACAGTTACGCGGCCGGGCGCGGTGCGTGGCAAGGCCGCTGTGGCGTGCTGCTGGCTGTGCTGCCGGCGTTGCTGGTATTGCTGGTGCAGTGGCTGCTGGACGATGTCTGGCACGGCTTTCTGGACTTGCTGTTCGGCGTGGCGGTGCTGGCCTGGACCTGGGGCCCGCGCGATCTGGATCGCGATGTGGAAGCGGTGATCGATGCCGACGAGCCGCACGCGCGGCGCGAGGCGATTTCACACCTGCAGGCCGCCGGCGGCAGCATGCATGAAGACGCGCCGTCGCTGGTGGAAGCGGTGGTGGTCAATGGCCTGCGGCGCTGGTTTGCGGTGCTGTGGTGGTTTCTGCTGCTGGGGCCGTTCGGCGCGGTGTTGTACCGGCTGACTGCATTAGCGGTAGAGAGCCCGCTGGCGGTCTTGCTGCCGCCCCGCAATCTGGCCGGCGCACGTTGGCTGCTGGCGGTGCTGGAATGGCCGGTGGCGCAGCTGATGACGATGTCGATGGCGCTGGTGGGCAATTTCGACACCGTGTTCCGCGCCTGGCGCGAAGCGCATGGCAACCGCTGGTTGCTGGAACCGCATTTTCTCGGTGCTGTGGCGCGTGCCAGCGTCAGCGCAGAGCTGCGCGAAGAAGCGCACGACTACACCGATTCGGGGCTGGTACCCGTCTGGCGCCGCCTGCCGGAAGTGCGCGACGCAATGAGCCTGATCTGGCGCGTGCTGCTGCTGTGGTTGGTGGTGCTGGCGTTGCTGGTGATTGCTGGGTGGGTGCGTTAGTGCCTGTTCGGTCTGTGCCGGAACGTTGAAGCAGCACCGATCAGATGTCAGGCGTGATGGTGTTGCATGCAACCTATGCCAATCGCTGTAATGCGATTTGGCAGCTCGATTGCCTGCCAAGACTTCAGTAGCGCCAGACGCTTTTTCAGAGAGCCACTTTTCTCCACTGCAGACCCGCGTTTTCTCTCAAAACACTGGCTCACGTAACTTTTGCACAATCAATGGCCTGCTGGGCTGTCCGTCCATCAGTTGCGCTAACAGCAGGTCTCTCGAGGTGTTGCACTTGACTCTTGAGACCGCCCTGTTTCAGCGGAAGTAGCCTCAACCCGGAGCAAGCCAGGTAAATGGAAACCAAGGCAAATTTCGCGCTATCCAAAAGCCTGGCAATAAAGTTCCCCAGAGCCAGGGAGAACCAAAGAGTCTGGCCAATGGCATTAAACGCCTGGGCTGCCATCCGAGATGCCACAGCACCGCCCATGGGAGAAGCAACAAGAGCCCGACTGCAAACGCGTTCATTCTGGTGGCTGTGACTAAGTCGCCGTGTGCCAGCGCATGCAGGGCACGAGTCATGCCGCACCCAGCGCAGTAGAAGCCCGTCAACGCGTGAAAGATGCACGGTGGGAATGGGTTTCCCGGAAGGTTTGGATCAAACTTCCAAAAAATCCACACGCCCGCACCAGCTGCCAAGGCAGCCGGTGCGAGCGAAAGCTGTAGCAGGCGTTTGGACACGCTTATCTCGAATGCTCAATCTGCTGCTGCATCTTGATAATGCGTACCTTGTAACCACCGACGCCAACGCTGGCGATCGAGACAATCCAAAGGAGCAGTCCGAGCACGAAGATGCAAGTGGTCACCCATGCCAGTATCTTTGCAGTGCTCGACGCCTTGATCGCTGCAGGAATATCTCCTGCGTTGAGCAAAGGATTCACCTTCGCAGCGAAGATGATTGCGACGATGCCCGTGATGATGCCTGGAATGGTCCAGCATGAGCAGCAAATCACAAGGCAAAGAACCGTCATCGTGATGGACCAGGCCAGATGATTCCGGATTGGCTGGACAGGCGGCGGACCGACGGAAGGCTGCGGATGGATCGGCGGTGGGATGGCACTCATGGTGAAGTTCCTTGGGTGGTAAACAACAGCGAACTGATGGGTGAGTGGGATGGGTTATCGAGCGCCCTGCTGCGCAGCGGCGGCGCGCGCCGGCACTGGCCGGATGGTGCTGAAGCGGACGTTGGCATGCGCGTGAGCGGCAAGCCAGGTGTCGGCATCTGTGGACGTGGGCAGCGCGGCGTCATGCTGGATGTTTGCTCGCGCAAGCGACCTGCACCCCCGCGCCCACGCAGTCATCGCGCGCATCGCCATGCGCATCGCTGCCGGCATGACCGCCAGCCGTTGCAATGAGCGACGCCCGCCGATCACGGCAGGCACCTCAGGCGCGATGATGTTGAGCACAAGGACGTCCCGCTGGTACGACCGGCCGCGTCCGTTTGGCGGGCGTGGCGGCAAAGCGTGCACTGGCGCACAGGCTACTCGCGGCGCGCCATGGAGGCAAAGCCTGCACTTGCCGGGCTCAGGACTGATCCTGACGCAGTGCGCGCACCTGTTGTTCCAAGAGTTCGGCACTGGTTTGATCGCCGGCAATCGCTTCACCTGCCACCACTTCGATCTGCGCGCGCATTCGCCGCGGTACCCGCATTCGGCCCAGGCGCGTGTCGCGCCGGCTCCACATGCTCGACCACATGCCGCGCAGCGCCATCGGGATCACCGGCACGCTGCGGCGTCGCAGAATCTTTTCCACGCCGGATCTGAAGGGCGCGATCTCGCCATCCTTGGTCAGCGCGCCTTCCGGGAAGATGAACACCAGCTCGCCATCGGCCAACGCGGCATCGATACGGTCGAAGGCTTGTTGCATCAATGCGGGGTCTTCGCGTGCGCCGGCAATCGGGATGGCCTTGGCAGTGCGGAAGATCCAGCGCATCACCGGGACGCGAAAGATCTTGTAGTACATGACAAAGCGCACCGGGCGCGGAATGACCGCCAACAGGATCAACGCGTCCATGTAGCTGACGTGGTTGCACACCAGCAGCGCTGCGCCCTCATCGGGCACGTGCGCGTCGATATTGCGCGCGCGCAGGCGGTACAACACGCTCACCAGCACCCAGCTGAGGAAGCGCATCAGGAACTCGGGCACCAAGGTGAAGATCCACAGCGCCACCAGCGTGTTGGCGATTGCCAGCGCCAGCAATACCTGCGGAATGCTCAGGCCCGGCAGTGGAATCCGCACACCGAACAGCACCACTTGCGGCAACTGCAGCACGATGCCGATCACGGCAGCGGCAACGATGAACAGCGAGTTCTGGATATTGAGCCCGGCGATCACGCGCGACAGCTCGGCCTTGGGCGTGCGGCTCTGGATCAGCGCAAACAACGGCACCACGAACAGGCCAGTAAACAGGCCGATGCCGACCAGATCCACGATCAGCCGCACGCTACCTGGCTGCTGCACGAACTGGCCGATCAACAAGCCGGTGACCGGCGCCGCGTCAGGTCGGGCGAAATAAAGATCGAGCAGGAATGCGCTGATGCCGAACGCGCCCAGCGGCACCAGGCCGATCTCCACGGTGCGCCCGGACAGGCGTTCGCACAGTAGCGAGCCCACGCCGGTGCCGATCGAAAACAGCGCCAGCGCAAAGACGTACAGGTCCTGCTGACCGCCCAGGTTGAGCTGCGCATAGGTGGGCAGCTGCGCGGTCAACACGGTGCCGATGAACCAGAACCACGACACGCCCAACACCGAGTTGCGCACCGCCAGCGTGCGCCGGGTCAGGCGCATGATGGCGCGCGATTCGGGGATGGGATTCCAGTTGATCGTCAGCTCGGGCGCGCCGGCATCGACGCGCGGCACCAGCCGCGCCACCAGGTTGCCGGTGACCGCAATTGCGATCACCGCAGTGGCCGCCGCTTCCGGACCATGGCTGCCGGCGATCTGGAAGATCAGCCCGCCGAAGATCATGCCGCACAGGATCGAGATCGATGTGCCCATCTCGACCAGGCCATTCCCGCCGGTGAGCTCTTCCGGTTTCAGCACCGATGGCAGGATCGAATATTTGACCGGCCCGAACAGCGTGGACTGCAGGCCGGTGCAGAACAGCGCAATCAGCAGGATCACCATGTTCCCGGTGATGAAGCCGACGGCAGCCAGCGACATGATCGCGATCTCCATCGTGGTGGTGATCACGATGAGCTTCTGTTTTTCCAGCTTCTCGGCGATCTGCCCGGCCAGCGCGGAGAACAGGAAGTACGGCAGGATGAACACTGCCGGCGCCAGGTTCGTGTACAGCGTGCGCTGCGCGGCATCGATGCCGATATAGAACAACAGGCCGATGATGGCCTGCCGATAGACGTTGTCGTTGAACGCGCCCAGCGCCTGGACAGCGAAGAACGGCAAGAAGCGGCGCTGCCTGAGCAGGGCGAACTGACTGTGACCGGACATGCAGATTCCTTTGCGAACGCGCGCAGCCTAGCAGGCTTCCACGGCGTGCTGGTGGATGGCGGCTGCGTTCAGCGGGCCAGACGTGCCGGCGCCTTGGGGTGCGGGCCAGCTGGGCACGCAGCAAGGCGACGAAGGCGCGCGCGGCCGGGCTGGGGTCGGGCCGCCACACCGCGTAGGTCAGACACCGGTAACGCTCTTTCAACGCGAACGTGATCACGCCGCGCATGGCGCCGGCCATGGTCTGCGGGATGATGCCCACACCCAGGTCGGCAGCGACCAGTTCGCGCACCAGATCGGCATGGGTCACTTCGTAATGCTGGCGCTGCCGCAGGCCGGCCTGGGCAAAGGCAGCATCGAGGATGCCGCGCACGCCGGCACCGGCAATCAGCCCGGTCATCGGTTCATCGTCCAGCTCGGCCAGTGCCACCCGTTTGCGCGTGGCAAAGCGGTGGCCGGGGGCCACGATCAAGGCCAGCGCCTCTTCATGCAGCAGCAGGCGCTGCGCCGGCACCGCGACCTGTGGACCCACGCCGACCAGAGCGACATCCAGCCCGGCCTTCGCCCAGATCGTGCAGCAAGGCCTCGCGCATGGCGGTGCACAGGTGCACGTCCACACGCGCATGCGCGCTGCGGAACTGATGCAGTCACCCCGGCAGCTGCACGGTGGTGAGCGAGGAGATCTGCGCCAATGCGAGCCGCCCGCGCACGGTGCCCAGGGCTTGCGCCATTTCCTCGTGCAGGCGCTCGGCCGCGCGCAGGGTCTGGCGGGCGTTGTGCAGGAATACCTCGTCGGCGGTGGTGGGCCGCACCTGGCGGGTGCCACGTTCGAACAGACACGCGCCGAAGGTCTCTTCGATCTTGGCGACCTGGTGGCTGAGTGCCGATTGCACGGTATTGCGGCGGCGTGCGGCTGCGGTGAAGCCACCTTCTTCGGCCACGGCCACGGCCAATTCCAGTTGGCGCAAGGTCGGCATGCAATCTCGCAAGACGATGGCTGTGGTGAAAACAATGCATTGGAAAGATGCCGGCCGGCTGCCCACACTGCGCACATTCCTTGACCAGGCAATTGCCATGCATACCGAGCCCAGCACCCACCCGCCCTTGCCACGCCGCCCGGTGCTGCTGATGGCCGCCGCCACCGGGCTGGCGGTGGCGAGCAACTATTACGCGCAGCCCTTGCTGGAAACGCTGGCACAGGCGTTCGGTATCCAGGTGCGCAGCGCCGGTGCGGTGGTCACGGCCGCGCAGCTGGCTTATGCGGCGGGGTTGCTGTTGCTGGGGTGCCACTGGGCGACCGGCTGGAGCGGCGCGGCCTGATCGTGGGCTTGTTCGTGCTCAGCGCGCTCGGCCTGCTGGTCAGAGCCAGTTCGCACAGTTTTGCGATGTTGCTGGTCGGCACGATCGTGACCGGCGCCAGCTCGGTGGCTGTGCAGATCCTGGTGCCATTTGCCGCCACGCTGGCCGCGCCCAACGAGCGTGGCCGGGTGATCGGCACGGTGATGAGCGGGTTGTTGCTGGGCATCCTGCTGGCGCGCGCCGTGGCCGGCGTGCTCGCCGGTGTCGGTGGCTGGCATACGGTGTACTGGATCGCCTCGGGTGCGTTATTGCTCACCGCCGGGTTGTTGTGGCGCGGGTTGCCGCGCCATCCGGTCAATGCGCAACTGGCGTACCCGCAGTTGGTGGCCTCGGTGCTGAGGCTGCTGCGCGACGATGCGGTGCTGCGTTCGCGCTCGGTACTGGGCGGGCTGATCTTTGCCGGCTTCAGCATGTTCTGGACCACGCTGGCGTTTCTGTTGTCCGGGCCGAGCTATGGCTATGGCACGGCGGTGATCGGCTTGTTCGGCCTGATCGGTGCGGCCGGTGCGCTGGCCGCCAATCGCTCCGGGCATTGGTCCGATCACGGTCATGGCGACCGCGTGAGCTGCGGCGGGCTGGTGATGTTGCTGCTGTCGTGGGGCCTGCTGGCGTTTGCGCCGCACTCGATCGCACTGCTGATCGTCGGCGTGCTGCTGGATATCGCGGTGCAGGGCGTGCATATCGCCAATCAAAGCGTGATCTATCAGCGCAATCCGACTGCGCGCAATCGCATCACCTCCGCTTACATCACTTGCTACTTCATCGGTGGTGCGGTGGGCTCGACCCTGGGCACGGCAGCGTATGCGCAGGCCGGCTGGATGGGTGTGGTGATCGTCGGCGCCGTGCTTGCTGCAGCAGCGCTGGGTTGGGTGGCGCTGAGCGTGGCGCGCAAGCAGTGGAAGTGAGCGTGGCTGAGGAAAGCGACGGGACGCTTCAACCGGTATGGCGCTTGCCCGGGATTGCAGCACTCGGCATCGCATTGCGCATGGATACCGCATCGTCAGCGCGGCCCCCGCGCCTGCCGACAACAAGGCGCTAGGCTTTGTGGATCGCCACACGCGGCGGATTCTCCGCCGGTGCCGTGGTCACCGCCAACGCTGCAGCACGCAGTTTGGGCAGCAGGCGCAGCGTCAACGCCAGCTGGTCGCGCACCAGGCGTTGTTTGGGTGGCAACTGCACGGCGTGTTGTTCCAGCGCTTCGGCGGTGGCGAGTTCTTCGCTTTCGTCGTGCACCGGCAGCGGCTGGCGTTGGCCAACGGCGCTGGCGATCTCGCTCAGCGCGCGCTGCAGGTACTCGCCGGCCTGCGCGATGGCGGCGTCGTGTTCGCCCTCCAGCGCGGCGCGATGCGCGCCCAGTGCCGACAGATAGCCGAGCAAGGTGTTGGACAGCGCCAGGAAGCGAAACCCCGCATCCAGATTGCGCCGATAACGGCCGGGTTCGCGCAGCATGTTGGATAACGCCACCGACAATGCGGCATCGGCGTTGTGCATGTCGCGGCGCGCGATGCGGTAGGGCAGATCGTCGCGCATGCCGCTGGCGTATTGCTCCAGCACCTGGGTGAGATAACGCGCGCAACTGGTCAGCACCGTGGCCATCACCTGGTTGAGACGGCGGCCCTGCCAGTCCGGCAGGATCAGGAACGAGGCAGCGGCGGCGATCGCGCAGCCGATCAGCGTGTCGATCAGACGCGGCCAGATCAGCACGAAGCCATTGCCGAGCAGGTTGAAGCAGAACAGCGCCATCACCGTGATGCCGGCGGTGGCCAGCATGTAGCGATCGGTACGGGTGATGAAGAACACCAGTGCAGCGGCCAACGCTAGCAGCAATTGCACTTCGGTACCGGGAAATAGTTGCATCAGCGCCCAGGTGGCGACCAGGCCGATCAAGGTGCCGGCGATGCGCTGCACCAGCCGCAAGCGCGTGGCACCGTAATTGGGCCGGCAGACGAACGCAGTGGTGAGCAGGATCCAGTACCCGTTGTCGGCATGGATGGATTGCATGATGGCGTAGCCGACCAGCAGCGCGATGGCCATGCGCAGGCCGTGGCGGAACAGCACCGAGCCGGGCGTGAGTTGCTGCACCAGCCGGGCGCCCATTTCGCGCAAGGTATGCGGCGAGGAATCGCGCAGCCGGGTGTCGAGGTTGTCGCTGGTGGAATCGGATTGCGCCGCTTCCGACAACCTGCGCTCGATGCTCTGCAGGTTGGTCACCAGCAACTCCAGCGCGCCGAGCAGCCGCGTCAATGCGGGGTCGGCACGTGCGTGCAGATAATCCAGCGATTGGCGCAGGTCTTCGGTGGCCAGGCGGCTGTTGTCGCCATAATCGAACGGATGGCGCAGGCGGATCGCCTCGCCCAGTGCCGCGCACGCCTTGCCTTGCAACGCGAGCAGGCGCTGGCAGCGATACAGCACATCGCTGTGGAAGAACGCGTCGGTCAGGGCTTCGTACGGATAGTGCGAGGAACTGGCGCGCTCATGGAATTCCTGCGCCATGTAATACAGCCGGAAATACAGGCCGGATTGCACGCCCGGCCGCCCCGAGCGGCCGAAGCGGCTCATGATCGCGGTCTTGGCCGCATTGAGCGCGCCGACCACCTTGGCGTTCTGCTCGGCCAACGCCAGCCGGCGTACATGCAGGTCGCTCTGCCGCACCGGTTCGAACAGATCGGCCTTGAGCTTGAGGTAGCGGCCCAACTCGAAAAACAGCCGCGACAGCCGCTCGCGGACCGGACGATTGGCGAACAGGATGGTCCACAGGATCGACAGCACGCCGTACCAGGTGGCCCCGATCAGCAGCAGCGCCGCGCCGTGCCAGGCGATCGACGGATGGTGGCTGCCGTGCTGGTCCATGCCGATCATGGCGTAGATCGACAAGGCCACCGTGGCCTGCGAGATGGAGGCATAGCGCTCGCCCAGTGCGCCGAGCAGGGTCAACGAAAAAGTCGCCAACGCCATGCCGATCACGAACGGCAGCGGATACGGAAACAGCAGCACCACCGCAGTCGCAGCGGCGGCAAAACACAGCAGCGAGAGCAGTACCGATTTGATGCGGCCCAGCCAGTTGTCGTCGGTCTCGGCGATGGCGCTGGCGATCGCGCCGAGGAACAGCGCCGGTACCGCGGTGAGTTGCTGCCAGTGCCAGCACACGCCCATCGCCACCGCCAGCGCGATGAACACACGCAGACCATAGCTGGCTTTTTCATGGGCCCACAGGCGGCTTAAGCGGGTTTCGAAGGAGGGAGTGGCCACAGTCTCTACAGGGGAGGGTGCCCGGGCATTATTGCCGCAGCCACGCGCCGCTGGCGTGGGTGGGGGCTAGTTTTTTGTCGGTAGGGCGGCTCGCCGCCGTGCTCCGCACATGCTCAGGCTTTTGCGGAGCGCTCGCGGGCCAGCCGATGTCGCTGCGATGGAAGGTGCTGGCTCTGTGGATCGGTCGCAGTTTGGAGACGGCACCTATCAAATGACGGCCTATTTTCATACCGGAATAGCCAGCAGTTCCGTTTCCATTCGTCTGACGCCCGTCACCAGGTTGCGAAAGCTTGCAGAGCGAGCATTGTCCAATTGAAGGTACTTTCCGATCTCCCGCGAGCCAGCCACCTTTTGATACCGGTTACCTGTTATTAACTTAAGCTCTTTACTTGGATTGCCAATAGCATCTGGGGATCGGAACTTGCGATTGTTCTGGTGAGAGGCAAGCCTGCTCATCTGTAGAGCCATGCCGACCGCCGCGAGGTCTGCGAGGTAGAAAGTCTCAAGCTCGGTGCACGCGATTCTCACAAGGCAGAATTGAATCTTTCCAGAAAGTCTGCAAATTCCCAGTAGATTTTTTTTGACCGCTCGACAGTCGGGATGGCTGTCCAGATCTCTCAGTATGACGAATCGAGCTAATGAATTCTGATAACCGCGGATACGACGTTCTAGTTGTTTTTCCAAGTCTTGCTTGCCTTCGAAAGCGATAAGCCGATATTGGATGTCATTTGACAAGATCCGAGGTAGTAAGCTTTCCAACATGGCTCGAGCGGAATGCTCCTCCAGAAGAAATACAAGTTCCCTCATTGCGGATCGACTCCGTCGAAGAATCCCTGTTTCCACAGATAACCAAGTTGGTCGCCCTCCTTGACATAGCTGGAAATTTGTTGGTTATCGCGCGCGCGATGAACTTCGGTGCACCCATTTCGCTTTACCAGCCAGCACGCCTCGTCGAGCTCGGCAGAATTCAGGAAATCAGGCGAGTGAGTAGATACCAGCACCTGACCGCCACGTGCAGCATACATGCGGAATTCTTCCGCAAGTTCGGTCATGAGTTGCGGGTAAAGTTGGTTTTCCGGTTCTTCGACGCAAAGTAGCGGATGAGGAGAGGGGTCGTAAAGAAGTACCAAGTAGGCGAACATCTTGATCGTGCCGTCAGAAACATATCGGTCAAGGAAAGGTGTCTTGAACGAACCGTCCTGGAACCGTAGGGTCAGATAACCATCGTCCATTAGTTTAGGTTCAACTGAGGCCACTCCGGGAACGCGTCGCGCCATGATGTCGAGGATGCGCCGAAATACTTGCTGATGGCGTTCATTCATGTATTGAGCAACTAGCGGTAAGTTGTCGCCGCTTTCCGACAAGTGTTCAGAATCACCGGTGGCTTCCTTGCGCCCTCTCGCCGCATTGATGTGAAAATCAGAGACGTGCCAGTTCTCGATTAATTGTCGGAAGGCGTTGGCAGCCTTGAAACGCTCGAATTGTCCCAGTCCTTTGATCGCTAGCGTATCAGGAGCGACTTTTTGACTCTCTCTGTCCAGTTCCTCGTCGGGTTTCTTGAAGTCCTCTTCGTTGGTGATTGCATAACCTACACCTTTGGAAAAATTCAAGAAATGATAGGGGCTGCCATAGCGCCCACGTTTGTAGCGTAATAGCTCGCTTTGCACGATGGGAGCGCCATTCTCTTCGCCAATCTCGATTGAGTAGGTCACCAGCCGCTCTACGCCAGTTATTTCCATTCGGTATTGGAGTTCGATCAGAATGGAATCAACTGTAGGATCACACCCGCGGCTGAGAACCTCCCGGAATCGTCCCCGCTTGTCCAGTGCTTGCCGGACGTTTCCCTTGAGGCAGTCATGGAGAAAGCCAAATACATCGAACAACGTGCTCTTGCCCGATCCATTGGCGCCAACGACGACGAGAAACGAAGGCATGTCCTTCAAGTGCACATCGCGGAATGCCTTGAAGTTCCTTAGCCGGATTGATTCAATCTTCATGCTGCGGGCTCCGCGCGTAATTGGTTGTTATGAAAACAGATGCATGGTGGTCTATTCGACGCATCCGGACCACTTGTAGTCTCCTGCCAGCCGGTACCAGGTGAGGGTCGATCAGCCAGGGTTGAATTTGTTTCAGTGAAGAGGTTTCCCACTTACTGGTCGCGCTCGCGGGCAATCGCACGCCAGCCGATATCGCTGCGCTGGAACGCGCTGGGCCAGTGGATCGGCTGCAGGCCGGCGTAGGCGGTGCGCTGGGCGTCGTGCACGCTGTCGCCCAAGGCCGCCACGCACAGCACGCGACCACCGGCGCTGACCACTTCGCCGGCGGCGTTCAACGCCGTGCCGGCGTGGAACACCTTGGCGCTGGCCGGCACCGCATCCAGGCCGGTGATGACTTCGCCGGTGACCGGGGTTTCCGGGTAGGGCTTGGCGGCGATGACCACCCCCAGCGACGGGCGCGGATCCCACTGCGCCTGCGCGCTGTCGAGCTTGCCGTCGATGGCTGCGTTGAGCAGATCGACCAGGTCCGACTGCAGCCGCAGCATCACAGGCTGGGTTTCCGGGTCGCCGAAGCGCACGTTGAATTCGATCACCTTGGGCGCGCCATGCGCATCGATCATCAGCCCGGCATAGAGAAACCCGGTGAACGGCACGCCGTCGGCAATCATGCCCTGCACGGTCGGCTCGACCACCTCGCGCATTACCCGCGCATGCACCTCGGGTGTGACGACCGGGGCCGGCGAATAGGCGCCCATGCCGCCGGTGTTTGGGCCGGTGTCGCCGTCGCCGACACGCTTGTGGTCCTGGCTGGTGGCCATCGGCAAGGCGTGGGTGCCATCGACCATCGAGATGAAGCTGGCTTCTTCGCCGTCGAGAAATTCTTCGATGACCACGCGTGCGCCGGCGTCGCCGAACGCATTGCCCGACAGCATGTCGCGCACCGCGTCTTCGGCTTCGGCCAAGGTCGTTGCCACGATCACGCCCTTGCCGGCGGCCAGGCCATCGGCCTTGACCACGATCGGTGCGCCTTTCTCGCGCACATAGGCAAGCGCGGCGTCCACGTCCGTATGCACCGCGTAATACGCGGTGGGAATGCCATGGCGGGCAAGGAAATCCTTGGCGAAGGCCTTGCTGCCTTCCAGCTGCGCGGCCTTGGCGGTGGGCCCGAAGATGCGCAGGCCGGCCGCATGGAAGCGGTCGACCACGCCCAGCACCAGCGGTACTTCCGGGCCGACCACGGTGAGCGCAACGGCTTCGCGCTGCGCCAGCGCGAGCAGGCCTTCCAGATCATTGACCTTGACCGCCACATTGTGGCACTTGGCTTCGGTGGCGGTGCCGGCATTGCCCGGTGCGACCAACACTTCGCTCACGTGCGCCGATTGCGCGATCTTCCAGGCCAGGGCGTGTTCGCGGCCGCCGGAGCCGATGACGAGAATTTTCATAATTTATAACTCAATATTGTTCAGTCAATCGCACTGCGCACAGCGCCTATAAACGCGTTGAAGCTCTCGGATATATTGCGGCCAGGGTCGATCTTTGCACCAATCAGTCGCGCTGCATTGATCTTGGGTAGTCCTTCTGCAAAGTAGCCATATCGTTTCATGATTCGCTCGAATGCTTCCCAGGTGCCGCCCCTGATGCTGTCTGGTTTCCGATAAGCCTTCTGCTTATCAACAGTCGAGGCTACGCGTGGGAAAACTGCTTTGACTGCTTGCCAATCGCCGAAGTACCAAGCTTCTAATTCTTCAACGACGATGCGTGTCACGAAATTCCATTGGGCGCTTCCAGTTGACTTGGAGATCAGGCCAGATTCTTTTGCAATTTTTTCTAAATTGCTTCGCAGCTCTTTGCAGTCATCCTCGTCTCTATCAACTACGATAATAATCCGCCAGTCTTCCGGGATGTAGTTTGCGTATCCCCTTAGGCGCGCTTCGGCCTTAGCTAATAAGTCAGATTTTCCTTGGAAGGTCTTAATTGCATACGTCTTGTCAGCTGGAATCATGCGCGGGAGAAGCGCGTGTAGAAAATTCTCCATGGAAGGCTCTTCCACGAGAATTTCTAAATGATTTGCGCCCATCAAGTCTTCTCCGGAAGCGGGCTCGCCGGCGCACCTTGATTGGTTAGGGGATCTCCAACGCCAAGCTGGCCCTCCATCCATAGATGGCCAAGTAATGCTCCATGTTTTATGAATTCGCGTATTCCTAGAAGGTCCGCTGCTCGACGAGTCTGCGTGTAGCCCTGATCATCCCTCCAAAGGACGCGGACTTCCTCGGGGCGAAGAGAGTTTAGAAAAAATGGGGAGTGACTCGTGACGAGCAACTGAGTCTGGGCACTAGATTTTCTGCACTCTTCCGCTAGCTCTGGCAGTAGTCTTGGATGGAGAAAGTTTTCTGGCTCTTCGATGCCAATGAAAGGCGGAGGTGCGGGATCATAAAGAAGGACGAGATACGCTAGCATTTTCAGCGTGCCATCCGACGCAAATCTAGCAAGTACAGGATGGCTGAAGGGGGCGTCCTTGATTTGAAGGAGAAGGCGTCCGTCAGGCATCGTTTCAGCAAGAACGCGTTCAACTCTTGGTATGCGCTCTCTCAGCGCCGAGAATACGTCTTCAAGGCGATTCGGATGTTGTTCAGCCAGAAATTGGATGACATTGGCTAGATTGTCACCAGTTCTACTGAGTCTGTCCTGTGGGCCGGCTTCAGGCTGGCCACGCGAACTGTCTGCTGACAGGTAAGAAACATACCAACCGGTAATGAAGTCTCGTAACGCTGCAACTCGCGGGTGCTCTGCGAACTGGCCTAGCGCATTGACGGCTAAAAGATCTGCGGATTTTAGCGGTGTGTCAATACGTTTGTCCTGATCATCAGGACGCTCGCCACTAGCGGCTTTGCCAATTCCTTCTCGATACTCCAGAAAGCGAAATGGTCTGCCTCGCTCACTGCGCCGCCACTGTAGCCACTCCTCAATGACTACTGGGGAACTGTTTCGTTCATCCACCGATAGGTGGTAAGTGATTAATGGATAGCCAGGTTCGCGGTACTTAATCTCAATTGTAATCGGGCCTTCGCTGCCGCGCGTTTTTAGCTCCCTAGCTCTGCCACGTTTGTCCCATGCTCGCCGCAAGCCAAGCTCAAAGCACTCGGCCAAGAATGCAAACACATCGAAAACTGTTGACTTGCCGCTACCATTAGGCCCCAAAAGGACCGTTAGCGGAGTGATATCCCTGAGTTCAAGATCACGAATCGCTCGAAAATTTTGTATCTTTAAATACTCAATTCTCGCCACTTTCCGCGCGATCAATTCGTTTGCCATCAGTCCGTCTCCCGCTCCAACATGAAGTACCTGCGCGTGTATGCCTGTATCAATGCCGGAAATGGCGCACGCCGGTGAACACCATCGCGATACCGTGTTCGTCGGCAGCGGCGATCACTTCGCCATCGCGCATCGAACCACCCGGTTGAATCACTGCCTGGATACCGGCGGAAGCCGCCGCGTCGATACCATCGCGGAACGGGAAGAACGCATCGGACGCCATCACCGAGCCGACCACCGTGAGCTTGGCTTCTTCGGCCTTGAGCGCGGCGATCTTGGCGCTGACCACGCGGCTCATCTGCCCGGCGCCGACACCAATGGTGCGGCTGTCCTTGGCATAGACAATGGCGTTGGATTTGACGTACTTGGCCACGCGCCAGGCGAACAGCAGATCGCCCAGTTCCGCCTCGCTGGGCGCACGCTGGGTGACCACGCTCAATTCGCCCAGCGACATGCCGCGGTTGTCGGCCGACTGCATCAGCAGGCCCGAGCCGATCCGCTTGGTGTCGTAGTTGTTGAGGCCATTACCGTGCGGAATCTTGAGCACGCGCACGTTGGCCTTCTTGGTGGCGTAGTCCAGCGCGCCGGCGTCGTAGTCGGGCGCGATCAGCACTTCGACGAACTGACGATCCAGAATGGCTTTGGCAGTGGCTGCATCGAGCGTTTTGTTGAAGGCCAGGATGCCGCCGAAGGCGCTGGTGGGGTCGGTGGCATAGGCCAGTTCATAGGCATCGCCGCAGCCCGCGCCTACCGCCACGCCGCAGGGGTTGGCGTGCTTGACGATCACGCAGGCCGGCGCATCGAACTGGCGCACGCATTCCCACGCCGCATCGGCATCGGCCAGGTTGTTGTAGCTGAGCTCCTTGCCCTGCAACTGCTGGAAGGTGGCCAGCGTGCCTGGTACCGGATACAGGTCGCGGTAGAACGCGCCGGACTGGTGCGGGTTTTCGCCGTAGCGCAGGTCCATCACCTTGACGAAGTTGGAATTGATCTGGGCCGGGAATGGGTTGCGCGTGGGCACGGTTTCGGCGCTGTCGGCCACCGCCGAGAGATAGTTGCTGATCGCCGCGTCGTACTGCGCCACGCGATTGAACGCCGCCACCGACAGCGCAAAGCGCTTGGCCGCCGACAGCTGGCCGTTGTTGGCCTCCAGTTCGGCCAGCAGGTCGGCGTACTGCGCCGGGTCGGTGGCCACAGCCACGCGCGCGAAATTCTTGGCGGCGCTGCGCAACATTGCCGGGCCGCCGATGTCGATGTTTTCCACCGCGTCGGCCAGCGTGCAATCGGTTTTGACCGTGACCGATTCGAATGGATACAGGTTCAGCACCAGCAGGTCGATCGGCGCGATGCCGTGTTCGGCCATCACTGCTTCATCGATGCCTGCACGTCCCAGCAGGCCGCCGTGCACCAGCGGGTGCAGGGTCTTGACGCGGCCGTCCATCATTTCCGGGAAGCCGGTGAGCTCGGCGACGTCTTTCACCGGCAGGCCAGCCTCGCGGATCGCCTTGGCGGTGCCGCCGGTGGACAGCAGCTCGACGTTGCGCGCCACCAGCGCGCGGGCCAGATCGATCAGGCCGGTCTTGTCGGAAACGGAGAGCAGGGCCCGGCGCACGGGCAGGAAATCAGAAGCCATCGGTGGGGGATGTCGTTGCGGATCAGCCGATATTGTAGGCTGCGCCAGCGCTCGAATGGACTCAACACCCCGTATGGTCTCGATCCATGCTCTGACAGGACGCTTTCAGGCGCTGCTGCGGCCGATGGTGGGCGCGCTGTCTCGTGGCGGCATCACCGCCAACCAGGTCAGGCTCATTGCGGCGGCGGTGTCGTTGATGGTGGCGACCGTGGTATTGCGCGGCGGCCCCAGCTGGCCGCTGCTGTATCTGTTGCTGCCGGTGTGGATGCTGGTGCGTATGGCGCTCAATGCGGTAGACGGCATGTTGGCGCGCGAGTTCGGTCAGCAATCGCGGCTGGGCGCCTACCTCAACGAAACTTTGCGATGTGGTGGCCGATGCGGCGCTGTACTTGAGCCTGCTGGGCGTGCCCGGTGTGAGCGCGCACTGGCTGTGGGTCTTCGCGCTGCTGGCCGCGCTCACCGAATACGCCGGCGTGCTCGGCCTGATGGTTGGCGCCAGCCGCCGTTACGACGGGCCGATGGGCAAGCGCGACCGCGCCTTCGTCATCGGCGTGCTGGGCGTAGGCCTGGCCAGCGGGCTGCTGGGCGCTCGCGGGGTCACCTGGGTGGCCATCGTGCTGAGTCTGGCCTGCATGGCCACGGTGGGGCGGCGCGTGCGGGCCGGCCTGGCCGAGGCGCCCGCAGGCGCCTAGCGGTACATCCCGCAGCGCC
This sequence comes from Xanthomonas sp. JL1, assembly GCF_038405005.1. NCBI lineage: Bacteria > Pseudomonadati > Pseudomonadota > Gammaproteobacteria > Lysobacterales > Lysobacteraceae > Xanthomonas > Xanthomonas sp. JL1. The sequence goes on from NZ_JBBYGR010000066.1 coordinate 27,537, forward strand.
GCCGCTGGGCGCGCCGCTCTCGGGTGACCTTTGCGATTCAACCTCTTTCGACGTTTTCAGGATGCTTCAATGCGCACAGTACTAGAGCGCGAGTTCGTCAGTTTCGATGGTGCGCCGCTGTTTTAACGGCATTGGCCGCTGCACGATGCCGCGACTACCGGCACGCCCAAGGCGGTGGTGGTGCTGCATCGCGGCCATGAGCACTTCGGCCGGGGATGCATCGGCCGAAGAACTCGACATGCCCGACGCGCAGTTCTTCGCCTGGGACGCACGCGGCAACGGCCGCTCGCCCGGCGTGCGCGGCGATGCGCCGGGCTTCGAAGCACTGGTGCGCGATCTGGACGGCTTTATCGCACACCTCGGCGCCACCCACGGCATTGCGGTGCAGGACATGGTGGTCATTGCGCAGAGTGTGGGCGCGGTGGTGGCCGCCACCTGGGTGCACTATTACGCCCCACCGCTGCGCGCCTTGGTGCTGGCATCGCCCGCGTTCAAGGTGACATTGTAGGTGCCGTTCGCACGCGCCGGGCTGGCGCTACTGCATGCGCTGCGCGGCAACTTTTTCGTCAATAGTTACGTCAAGCCGCAGTGGTTGACGCACGATCCGGCGCGCGTGGAAAGCGATCGCCGCGATCCGCTGATCACCGCCCCGATTTCGGTCCGTGTGTTGCTGGGCCGGTATGCAGCGGCCGATCGTGTAGTGGAGGATGCGCAGGCCATCACCGTGCCGACCCAATTGCGGGTCTCCGGCGCCGATTCTGTGGTGCATCCGGCCCGCAGGACCGCTTCTACGAAAACCTGCGCTCGCCGATCACGCAGCGGCTTTGGTTGCCGGGGTTTTTCCACGACACCCTGGGCGAGCGCGATCGTGCGATTGCGATTACGCAGATCCGCCAGTTTGTGCAAGCGCGTTTTGCGCAGCCGCCGGTGCGTGCCGCGTTACGCGATGCGCACCGTGCCGGCCCAAGTTTCGAAGAGGCCGAGCGGCTGGCCTGGCCGCCGCAGCGCAACAGCCTGCAGGATCTGCGCTGGCGTGGTGTACGCGCCGGTCTGCGCCTGGGCGGCAGGCTCTCCGAGGGCATCGCACTGGGTTTGCAGACCGGTTTCGATTCCGGCAGCGCGCTGGATTACATCTACCGCAACCAGGCCCGTGGTCGCGGGCCGCTGGGCCGCATGATCGACCGCAATTATCTCAACGCGATCGGTTGGCGCTGCATCCGCATCCGCGGCAGCCATCTGGGCGAGTTGCTGCGTGATGCGGCGGCACGCTTGCGTGGCGCTGGCAAGCCGGTGCGCGTGCTGGATGCCGCCGCCGGGCACGGGCGCTATGTGCTCAAAGCGCTGGGCAGCGGTGCGCAGCGTGCCGATGCGATCATGCTGCGCGATTTCAGCCTGCTCAACGTGACCCAGGGCACCGCGCTGATCCAGACGTTGGGCGCAGGCGATAGCGCCCGCTTCGAACAAGGCGATGCATTCGACCCCGATGCATTGGCAGCAGTACAGCCGGCACCGACGTTGGCGGTGGTATCGGGCCTGTACGAACTGTTTGCCGACAACGACCAGATCGCACGTTCGCTGGCCGGTCTTGCAGCAGCAGTGCAGCCGGGTGGCTACCTGCTCTACACCGGGCAGCCCTGGCATCCGCAGCTGGAATTCATTGCGCGTGCGCTGACCAGCCATCGCGATGGTGTGGCCTGGGTGATGCGTCGGCGTCGCCAGCAGGAAATGGATGCGTTGGTTGAGGCAGCGGGCTTTCGCAAGGTGGCGCAGCGCATCGATGCGTTCGGCATTTTCACCGTGTCGATGGCGCAGCGGATCGACGCATGAGCCCAGCTGCGCGCCCGTTCGGCCGTGCCGCGCTGTGGCTGGCGTTGCTGGGGCCGTTTTTCTTCCTCAGCTATGGACTGGCCAATACGCTGGACGGGCGGGCAACGCAGGTGCCATCGGTGGTGTTCGGCTGGGCGCACGGCATGCCGTTCTGGCCGTGGACCATCGTGCCGTACTGGTCGATCGATCTGTTTTACGCAGCGTCGCTTTTCGTTTGCCGCACTCGCCGCGAGCTGGACACGCATGCGCTGCGCCTGCTCAGCGCGCAGCTGATCTGCGTGGGGTGTTTTGTGGTATTGCCCTTGCGCTACAGCTTCGTGCGGCCACAGACCGATGGCGTGTTCGGCTGGTTGTTCGCGGTGTTATTGGGCTTCCACAAACCCTTTCCTGATTAGCACGCACTTTCAGCGGTGAACATGGTGACATCACGCAGGGCCCGCTCGGACCACGGCTTGCTGGCGGCTGCGGCGGCCAGCAAGCTGGGCACCAGCCGGGTCAGATCGAAACGGCGGTTGAACCGCCACATCGTCTCTGCCAGGTAGCGCTGGGCGTATTTGGCGAATTTGAAGGCGTGCTAGGCACCGTCCAGCGAACGCTTTAGGTTGGACAACACCACGTTG
>NZ_JBBYGR010000067.1:0-32180 GCF_038405005.1 Xanthomonas sp. JL1
CACTTCGCTCCACTTGGCAAAGTAGGAATGCACCGTGCGCCACTTCGGAAAGTCACTGGGCAACGCACGCCACGGGCAACCTGTCCGTAGCAGATACAGCACTGCGCACCACACCTCATACATATCCACTGTCACAGGCTTGGTGCGCTTGCGGGCTTGCTCCAGAATCGGGCGGATTTGCTCGAACCGCTCACGGCTCACGTCACTTGGATAGTTCTTCTCGCGCATTCGTGGAGTTTGCACGGTTTGAATAAGATTGTGAACAGGTTCTTAGGTGCACTCAGAGCTGCGGTGTACGGGGGCACATGCCGCGCCGTGCAACGGCCGCGCTTGCCTGGCGGCTGCCCAGGCGTTGGTTCGTCGCGCTTGGACACGCAGACGCAATCGCGGCCGCCCATGCGCGTACAGGGCATGACCGCAACAAGCCCGGCACAGGGCTGCGGTATGCTGATTCGCATGCTTTGGAGTCAACGATGACCGCACCACCTCGCATCGCCTTTCTTGCCAGTCCCGCCGAGCCGGCGGTGGCCGCGCGCGCACGCCTTGTGCAGCGCTTTGGCGACCATGCGCTGGACTGCGCGGACATCGTCTGTGCATTGGGCGGCGACGGCTTCATGCTGCAGACGCTGCACCGACATGGCGCCTCCAACAAGCCGGTGTTCGGTATGAAGCTGGGTTCGGTCGGCTTCCTGATGAACCAGTACCGCGACGACGAGGACGACCTGCTCGAGCGGCTGCAACGTGCCGAGCCGGCGTATCTGCGGCCGCTGGAAATGCAGGTGCAGACCGAATCCGGGGCCAGTGCCGGTTCGTTGGCGTACAACGAGGTGTCGCTGCTGCGGCAGACCCGGCAGGCGGCGCATCTCAGCATTGATCTCAACGGCCAGACCCGCATTGCCGAGCTGATCGGCGATGGCGTGATGGTGGCCACGCCGGCCGGCAGCACGGCATACAACTATTCGGCGCACGGGCCGATCCTGCCGCTGGGCTCGCACACGCTGGCGCTGACACCGATCGCACCGTATCGCCCGCGACGCTGGCGCGGTGCCATCCTCAAAGCCGATACCGCAGTGCGTTTCCGTGTGCTGGACCCGTACAAGCGCCCGGTCAGCGTCACTGCCGATTCGCACGAAATCCGCGACGTGGTCGAAGTGACCATCCGCGAATCCACGCAGCGCCAGGTCACATTGTTGTTCGATCCCGAACACAACCTGGAAGAGCGCATCTTCAGCGAGCAGTTTGCGGTGTGAGGGGGCGGGATTGGGCATTGGCAACGGCAGACACACGCGATGCCGTCCGCCCGTGGTTGCGCCGGCAGGTTACGATGCGGCGCACGTGACTCAACGCCTGATCTCACGTTCCCGATGACTGCTCCAAACCACTCCCGAATTCCCAATCTCTCATCCCGGCCTCTCCAATGCCCGACAACTCCCCAAGATTATTGACCGTCGCGGTGACCTCGCGCGCCCTGTTCGATCTTGAAGAAGGCCATGCGCTGTTCGAGGCAGATGGGGTGGAGGCGTATTCGGCGTTCCAGCGCGAGCACGAGGACGATGTCTTGCAGCCGGGCGTTGCGTTTCCGGTCGTGCGCAAGCTGCTGGCGCTCAATCACGATGTGCCCGAAGACGCGCCGCGCGTGGAAGTGATCCTGCTGTCGCGCAATTCTGCCGATACCGGTTTGCGCATCTTCAACTCGATCCAGCATTACAGCCTGGGCATCGTACGTGCCACGTTCACCTCGGGCCAGCCGACCTGGCCGTACGTCAAGCCATTCGGCACTGATCTGTTCCTGTCGGCCAATCCTGAATCGGTACGGCGCGCGCTGAGCCATGGCATCGCGGCGGCGACCATCATGCCGCGCGCACCCGGCGAACGCGCCGAGGCTGCCGCAGCAATTGCAGATAACGACGAAAGCCGGCTGTCCACGCAGCTGCGGATCGCCTTCGATGGCGACGCGGTGATCTTCGGCGACGAGAGCGAGCGCATCTCGCGCGAGCAGGGCGTGGAAGCCTTCGGGCGTCACGAGCGCGAACGCGCACGCGAGCCGTTGTCGGTCGGGCCTTTCCGCAATTTCCTGTCGGCACTGCATGCCTTGCAGGCTGCGGTTCCGCCCGGCGAGGCATCGCCGATCCGCACGGCGCTAGTCACCGCGCGCTCGGCACCGGCGCACGAGCGAGTGATCCGCACCTTGCGCGAGTGGGGCGTGCGTCTGGACGAGGCGCTGTTCCTTGGCGGGCGCCATAAAGGGCCGTTTCTGGAGGCCTTTGGCGCGGATATCTTCTTCGACGATTCGCAGCACAACATCGACAGTGCGCGCCAACATCAGCATGTGGCCGCAGGTCATGTGCCGCACGGCGTGGCCAACGAAGGGTAATGCGAGAACGATAGCGTCATTCAACCGGCATCTGGCACCGGTGATATCCCCAACTGCAGGTCCACTAGCTTCCAGCGCAACCCCTGTGGTTCCAGTACGACCTTCATTGGCGGTTCGCCGGGGGCGCGTTCGACGTCGATCACGAAGCGGTCCAGCGCCTCGAAGCGGTGTTTGGCGTTTTTCAACGGTCGCGCGGGTTCGGTGGGGCCGAAGGGATCGCCGCCCTGCAGTTCATTGCGGCCGCGCTTCCACAGGACATGCCCCTGCAACAGTGCACCGATGCCGATCGGCGTCACCAGCGTATCCACCGCCGCACCACCGAGTTGGTTCCCCAGGCCATACAGCAACGTGCCCCACGGACTGGCGGCGATGTCTGGACCGGCTTGCCGCACCAGATAATCGTTGAGCTGGGCGCGCAGGCTGCTACGCACACGCGGGAAGTCGACGTAGTGTTCTAGTGCGGCGGTATCGCGTTGCTCGATAGCCTTGGACAGGCCCTGCATGGTCAGGTAAGGCCCGCCGAACCACCACGCAGTGACGGCCAGCAAGACAACAACGAGAATGCCGATGGCTTTTTTCATGGCGCCCAGACTGCCGCAATTGCGGCTGCCGCAGGTGAAGATCAGTGACTGGGTGAGCCGCGGCCATCGCCGAAGGCGGCGACCAGACGTTGCCGTTGGGCGGTGTCCAGCGCCTGTATGCGGGTCTGCAGCACTTCATCCAGGTTGCCGATGCGGGTGGTGCCCAGGATGCCGCTGGCCACACCCGGGTGTTGCAGGACATATGCGAATGCCGTCTGTGCGGGGCGCTGGCTATCGATCGAAGCCACTGCACTGCGCATGTCGCGTGAACACTGCATCAAAGCACGGCTACTGGGCTTCAGCCAGGCGCGTGCCAGATACCAGGCATCGGCCAGACGCGGCAGGCGCGCACGCGCGGGCAAGAGGTGGCCCTGCGCAAGCACGGTGCCGGCCAGTACACCGATGCCCGCCTTCTGCAGCTGGTCGATCAGCGGTTCACGGTCCTGCTGCAGCGCGTTGTAGTCCAGCAGCACCGCATCCAAGACGTTGGGGTTGGCGATCATCCAGCGCAGGGTCGATGCCGAATGCGTATTGATGCCGGTGTGGCGGATCAAGCCACGCTCGCGCAGACGCTGCATAGCCAGCAGCAGGTCGTCGTTGATGTCGTGCTCGCTGGCGCCATGCAGCTGGTAGATGTCGAGATAGTCCAAGCCAAGATTGCGCAGCGATGCTTCGCAACTGGCAGTGATCGCTGCTGCAGAGAAGTCACGCTGCTCTGCACCACTGATACCGGCCTGACCGGTCAAGGTGCCGCCCTTGCTGGAGACGACGAGCGAATCCCGCGGATATTGTGCGAGCAGGGGGCGAAGTATCCGTCCCAGACGCGGTTCCGCATGAAAGTCGGAGTAGTTGTGGCCGGTGTCGAGCAGGTTCACGCCCTGCGCCAGCGCGGACTCGACCACCCGTGCGGCGGCGCCTTCGTCGAAGCGGCGGTGGCCCCAAAAGCCGGAACACCCCAAACCGATCGGTGAGACCAATAGCTTGGTGCGGCCCAGCGTCCGTCGCTGCTGGCCTAGCGGTAGATCCTGAGTCTTCAAAATTCCAGATCCAGGGCCGCGCACAGGTAATCGACAAAAGGCGCCAGAATCACCAGGTCCGCTTCAATGGTCTGACGCAGTCGCGGCCCGGTCATGATGCTGTCGTCCAGGTGACGCAAGTACGCCCAGTTGCGGTGCTTGAGATCGTCGATGAACTCGAAATCGTTGGGGAATCCACGCGGCGCACGCACCAGTTTTTCGCTGTCGTCCATGGTGAATTTGCGCAGTAACTTCGGATTGTGCGCGGCGGCTTTCCAGCTGCCGGGGTTATCGAAAATGAACTGGCGCAGCTTGCGTTGCGTGTCCGGTTCCGGATGCCACAAACCCGCGCCGACAAAACTTTCGCCCGGCTGCAAGTGAAGATAGAACGAGGGCGCCGGCATCTGCCGACGGCGCTCATGAAACAAGCGCGCGCCCTGCCAGTTCTTGTACGGTGACTTGTCGTTGGAAAACCGCGCATCGCGATAGATGCGGAACAGTGAGCCGCCCTGGGTCTTGGGATCGGCGCGATAGTGTGGGCTGACCTGCGCCAGTGCCGGCTGCAGATCGGTGATCAGCTGCAGAAACGGCTGGCGCACATGCGCCTCGTACTGATGCCGATGGTCGTTGAACCAGGTTTTGTCGTTGTGCCGGGCCAGGGCGCGCAGGAACGTGAAACTGGCGTCGGAAAAGTAGCTGGTCATAGCGTGCGTTGGAGGTCCAAACCCCAGGCGGCGAGCTGGTCGAGGAGGGCTTGCTTGGTAGCATCGTCGGGGTGAGCACGCCGTAAATCCACGATCTGCGCGTTGTACTGTTCCAGGGTCACTTCGCCCAGGCCGCGATCTTCGAGCAGGCGCTGGCGGCGATACGCGTTCCAGCGCTCCTGTTCGTCGAACGACAGTGTCTGCGGCCAGTTGCGCGCGCGGTAGCGGAACAGTAGTTCGATCAGGCGCGGGTCGCGAAAGCGTGACTCCAACGCGCACAGTTCGGCCGGTGCGCTGGTGCGGACTTGCGCCAGCAGACGCTTGTCGCCTTCGGCCAGAAAGCCATCGTAGAGCGAAGCGTCAGCATCGTTGGTCGCTGCCGCAGGTGCGCGCTCGCTGCCATAAACCTGGCGTACCTTTTCGGCAAGTTCGGGGCCCAATTCGCGCATGCGTGCCGCCTTGGCCAATACTGCATCCTGATCCACGCCCAGGCGCTCAAAATCTGCAGCGCGTAGATGCTGCCAGGCCACCAGCGCGGGCGACTTGTTCAGATGCACTTCTTTCAGTGGAATACGCCGCTCGCCTTCCGGCAGATCTGCGGCGCGAATATACAGGCGGTCGGCAATTTCGTCGGGGCTTAGCCGCAACAGCACGTCCGGGTCGCCTTCCAGATCAAACACGATCACGCGGCTGTCGATGCGCGGATGGCGTGTCAGCGGCAGCACCGCCGCCGCGCATAGACGCGAGGCGGGGTAGCGCTGCGAAATATGCAGCACCGGCTGCATGGCGATGACGTCCAGCAAGGTGGCGGCAAAGCGCTTGTCGCGCAGACGCAGCGCGTAGTCCCACAGTTTTGGCTGATGCTGCTGAAACTTGCGCGCCATGCCGATGGTGGCGTACACGTCCGACAGCGCTTCGTGCGCATCGCCTTCGCGCACATCGTTGGCACTGGCCAGGTGTTCCAGCTTGAACGAGGTGGCGCCATCTTCGCGTTGCGGCCAGACGATGCCGTCCGGACGCAGCGCATGCACCATCCGCAACACATCCAGCAGATCCCAACGCGAGTTTCCGCCGCGCCACTCGCGCTCGTAGGGGTCGTAAAAATTGCGAAACAGGCCGCAGCGCACGAACTCGTCGTCGAAGCGAATCGAGTTGTAGCCCAGCGTACAGGTCTGCGGCCGGCTCATCTGTTCGGCGATGCGCGCGAACGCCTCGGCCTCGGTGACGCCTTCGCGCAGCGCGTGCTGCGGCGTGATAGCGGTCACCATGGTGGCGTAGGGCGAGGGCAGCAGATCGTCGGCCGGCTGCACAAAGAAGCTGATCGGCTCTTCGATCACGCGCAGTTGCGCGTCGGTCCGCACCGCTGCGAACTGTGCAATGCGGGTGCGGCGCGGGTCCTGGCCGAAGGTTTCCAGGTCGTAGAAGAGAAAGCTGTCAGGCATGCAGGTACGACATCCAGATGCGCAGCGCGCGGCGTATGCGCTGCCGTTGCCGCCTAGTATCACTCATCGCAGCGCCGGCACGCTGAGGCGTGGCGTTGCGGGTGGCTCGCACGTGCGTCAGCGGCGCGTTTGTGCAGTTTGCCGGTGTGCCACCTGTTTGGATCGAGCCCGCACGCTGAAGGCAGTTGCGGTGTCCGGTGGTCGCTGACGCCGGGCCACCGAGACATCGGTCATGACACCAAGCAGGAGGCGGCACGTTACCGTCGCCGCCAGTGACGCCGTCGGCCACAGCCGTGGCCGACCTCAGTGCGCGCCGTCCAGCGGCTCCAGGCGCGCATGGACGATCGTCTCCAACGCAGCCCAATCCAGACGCGACAGATCGCTGTGTCCGCGCGTGGCTTCGACCAGAATCTCGCGCTGGATCTCGCTGCGCGCCAGCGCAATCGAATAGCGCGTGCGCAGGAACGTCACCATGGTGTAGTGCGGCACGAAGCGGGTGGGCCAACGCGCCTGCAACTGCTGTTCAAGCTGGCGCTGCAGCAGGAACTCGGGGTCGTCGACGCGGTCGCGCATTTCCAGATAGTTTTCCAGCGCCATCTGCTGGATGGCCCCCGCATCGTCGCGGCGTGCCGCCTCGAAGGCGGCGAACGCGCTGGCGAGGTCGTCGTGGGCATCCAGCTGATCCGCCAGCGCCACGCAATCTTCGAACGCGCAATTCATGCCCTGGCCGTGGAAGGGCACCATCGCGTGTGCGGCGTCGCCGATCAGCAAGGCGCGGCCATCCAGATGCCAGCGGTCCAGGGTCAGGGTGCCGAGCAGGCCGGGCGGATGCTCTTCCCAATGCTGCTTGAGCTGCGGAATCAGTGGCAATGCATCCGGAAAGTCGCGCGCGAACAAGGCGAATGCTTCATCGCCGTTACGCGTAGTGGCGAAGCTCGGCTCGCCGGCGTTGGGCAAAAACAGGGTGACGGTAAAGGTGCCGCCATCGTTGGGCAGCGCGATGAACATGTAGCGCCCGCGCGGCCAGATGTGCAGCGCATTGCCTTCGATGCGGAACCCGCCGCCGGGCAACGGCGGAATTTCCAGTTCCTTGTACGAGTGATCCAGAAATTCGGTGCGTTCGCCCAGCGGCGATTTGCGCTGCATCGCCGCGCGCAATGCCGAGCCGGCGCCATCGCTGCCGATCAGACTTTGGAAGTGGATTTCGTGCGGCTGGTCGTCGCGGTCGTCGATGAAGCGTGCGTAGCCGGCGTCGAAGTCCACCGTATGCAGGCGGCGGTAGAAATGCACGCGCGCGCCGGCCTGTTCGGCCAGATCGAGCAGTGCGACATTCAATGCGGCGCGGTGGATCGACCAGATCACCTCGCTGTCGTCGCGCCCGTAGCGCTGCAGCTGCGGTTCGCCGACCAGCGGGTGCACCATGCGCCCACGCATCATCACCGCCTTGGCCATTACCACCTCTTCGGCGCCGGCCTGGCGCAGCGCATGCCGGCCGCGTTCGGCCAGCGCCAGATTGATCGAGCGGCCGCACTCGTAGCCCTTGATGCGCGGGTCGCCACGCCGTTCATACACGGTGATCTGCCAGCCGCGACGCGACAGCAGGATAGCCAGCAGGCAACCGGCCAGACCGGCGCCTATCAAGGTCAGGGAACGCGGAGAAACTGGGTTCAATGCAATGTCCGGCGGCAGCCGGGCGCAGTGCCGGCGAAAAGGGGAAAACAGCGACTGGCAATGACAGCCGCCCTCGCATCAGCCCTGGGCGGGCTGGGAGTGTACGTGGGCGTGCGGCGATTCCGCATGCCGGACAGATGATCTGGTGGCAATGCAGTCAGCCTGCCGCGCTCAGGCAGCCGCCCAGGCTTCCACCTGGCCCACGAAGGTGTGCAGATCGCTGAAGCGGTTGTACAGCGGCACCGGCGCAATGCGGATCACGTCCGGTTCGCGCCAGTCGCCGAGCACGCCGGCTGCATGCAGATGCTCGAACAGCGAGCGCCCCTGCGCGCGTCCGCCGGCCACCCGCAACGACAGCTGGCAGCCGCGGTGCATCGGTTCGGCCGGGGTGACGATCTGCAGCACCTGCGGCACGCGCGCGCGGATCAACTGCTCCAGATGCCCGGTGAGTCGTTCGGATTTGGCGCGTAGCGCGGCCATGCCGGCCTGGTCGAACAACGTCAGCGATGCGCGCAGCGGCGCCAGCGCCAGCACCGGGGGATTGCTCAGCTGCCAGCCTTCGGCACCGGGCGAGGGCACGAACTGCGGGTCCATGCGGAAGCGGGTCTGCTGCTCATGTCCCCACCAGCCGGCGATACGCGGCAGATCGCTGTTGGCATGACGTTCGTGCACGAAGCAACCGCCCACCGCGCCGGGGCCGGCGTTGAGATATTTGTAGTTGCACCACACTGCGAAATCCACGCCATCGTCGTGCAGGGTCAGAGGGATGTTGCCCACCGCATGCGCCAGATCGCAGCCCACCGCCGCGCCTTGCGCCCGCGCCAGTCGCACGATCTCGGCCAGGTCGAAGGCCTGCCCGGTGCGGTACTGGATGCCCGGCCACAGCACCAACGCCAGGCGCGGACCATGCTGCGCGATGGCATCGGCAATGGCGGCCATCGATAACGTGCCGTTGGGTTCGTCGGCCTCCACTTCGATCAGATGCGTGGCCGGGTCCAGCCCGCGCAGGCGCAGCTGCGATTCCACCGCGTGACGGTCGGACGGAAACGCGCCGGCTTCGATCAGGATCGCGCCGCGTTCGTGCGTGGGACGATAAAAGCTAGCCATCATCAGGTGCAGATTGACGCTGAGGGTGTTCATCGCCACCACCTCGCCGGGTTGCGCGCCGACCACGCGGGCCAGCGCATCGCGTACCAGCTGGTGATAGGTCAGCCATTGGGTGGGGCCGGTGAAGTGACCTTCCACCCCCAACGTGCCCCACTGATCGAGCACTTCGTCCACCATTGCGCGCGCCGCGCGCGGCTGCAGGCCAAGGGAGTTGCCGACGAGATACGTCTGATCCCGATCGCCGTGCTGCGGGAACACGAAGGCATCGCGCAGGCTGCGCAGCGGGTCGGCGGCATCCAGGGCATCGGCATGGGCGCGGGACAGCAGGTCGGTCATCGTCGGGCTCGCAACACGGATCAGGCCAGCAGTTTACCCGCCGGCATCATGCGCGCCGTCATGCAGGGCTGGCACCTCGGCCCAGGCCGGTCGGGCAGGGCAGGGCAGGGCGCAGCAAATGGGTGAGTGTGCCGATGCTGTCGGTGACGCGGTCGATGGTCTCGGCGAGCGCGGCGGTGGTTGGCGAACTGTCGGGCAATGCGGCCAGCGCATCGGAAAGCTGACGCTCGGCATTGCGCAAGGTGGCCGCAGCCGCAATGCCGCCGTTGCGCAGGCAGTCGATCAGCTCGGACAGCGTCTGGTCGGCCTGCTGCGCGAAGGCGGGCAACGCCTCCAGCGTGGGCAGCGGGTGGCCGTCGCTTAGCACCGCCTCCAGCAACAAGGTGGCGCGGATCAGCCGGTTGCCATTGGCCAGCAGCGATTCGGCCAGTTTGAGTTCCTGCAGATTGCGCCGGCTGCGTGGTTCGCCGCGCAAACGCTCGATCGAGGCCTGCGCATTGGTGCGTGCTACGCGCGCGGCGGCGCGGGTATCGCCCAGGTTGTCCATCTGGCCGAGTAACAGACGGCGCAAATAGTCGCGATACGCGCTGAGCAAGTGCGCCAGCGAGGTGCGAATCTGCCGACGTTCGCGCGTGGGCCACAGCGCGTAGGCGATCAGCGCCAGCGCGCTGCCGGCCACGGTGGCTTGCAACCGCGCGCCGACCGCTGCGCCGGGCGACACGCCTTCGAAGGAGAGCAGCAGCACCAGCATGCCGGTCAGAAACGCCACGCCGATGCCGTAGTTCACCTGCGTCAGTAAACGAAACCCGAGGCAAAACAGCGTCAACAAGACCAGGCGGATGCTGGCGCCGTCCATGGCCAGGTGCGCGAGCAAGGTGGCCAGCAACAGCCCGACGAAGGTACCCGCGACACGTAATGCGCCAAAACTGAAGGTGCCGCCGAAATCCGGCTTGAGCACGATGGCGGTGGTCATCGGAATCCAGAAGCCGTGTTGAAGCGGTTGCCACCAGGCACACACCGCACCGCAAGGCGTGCCGGAAGGCCACCGACGACACATCCAGATTCGCCCGCAAGGTGGCCCAGGTCGCGGCCGGGCGTAGCGCTGCCGGCAGGCGCGCTTCGGCCAGTTGCGCCTGGATTTCGCCACGGCTGCTGGCCCAGTGCGCATTACGCACCAACGCACGTAGCTGGCCGCCCAAACCTTGCGCACGCGCGGCGACGCGCACCAGGTGGCGTTCGCGGGTATCGGCGTTGCCGTGCTGAAACTGTGCCAATGCACCGACCAGATCATCGAAACCGGTCATCGACGCATTGGCTGCCACCGGGTCTTCGCCCACGGTCATCGCATGTGCGAGCTGTTCCAGCACGATGGCGCTGCGTTCGAGCACGCGTTCGATCGCCTGGCGCGCTTGTGATTCGGTCAGGCGCGTTTCGGCATCGGCCAGCGACAGCAGCTCCAGCCGCACGCGATCGCAGAGCTCGGCGATGATGCGAAAGCTCTGTACCGCAATCGCACGCGAGCGATGCTCGCCATGCAGCATCACCATCGCATCGAGCACTTCCTGCGTTGCCGGCGGCGCCGCGCTGGCCTCCGGGCGCTGCCGGCCAGTTGGCGCATCAACTCCGCCAGTGCGAAACGCTCCGGGCGATAGCGCTGCAGCGGCCATGCCACCAGCGCCAGCAACACCTGCAGCAAGCCGCCGGCGAAGATCAGGGCTGCCACACCGGGTGCCTGTCGCACCGGCAGCTGCATGTCTGCGCTGACCACCAGCAGGATCATGCTGGTCAGGCCGACCCGCGCTGCCACCGGGCCGAGCGCCACCAGCAAGCCGCCGCCCAGGCCGAGCAACAGGCCGGCCAGCACCAGCGCTGGCGTGGTGTGGCCGACCCAGATGCCGAGCAATGCCGCCAGGCCGGCCGTCAGCGCTGCCATCAGCATGCGTTGCAGGCGTGCGCGATACGGCCCCGGCTGGTCGGAAAACATGGTGTTGAGCGCGCCGCTGCATACCGCCAGACCTGCGGCGACATGTCCGGTCGCCACGCCGATCGCAAGCGGCAAAACCACTGCGGCAGTGTTGCGCAGCGCGACGCGCAAGGGCACATCGCGCGGTTTGAGGTCGATCAGTGCGCGCAGCATGGCGCTGGTTTCGACGCATGCGTGCGGCAAACCTGCTGCGCGCGATCGCATGCCATGGCGCTGTCAATCCTCGACCGCGGCATAGCGCTCAGGCGCAGGGTGCAGATGCCCGCACTGCGAGCACGTACGCAGCGCGAGCGAACGATAGAAATGATCGAACACCGGAGGGAAGTCGGTTTCGATGTTTTTCAGCGGGAACATCGCTTCATACAACTTGTGATTGCACTGCGGGCAATACCACTGCAGGCCATCTTGCTCATGTGGCAAACGCACGCGCTCGATCACGATGCCGATTGAGCCGGCAGCGCGTTGCGGTGAATGCGGCACCCTGGGCGGCAGCAGAAAGATTTCACCGGCACGGATCGGGATGTCGCGCGCCACGCCATCGTCCTGCACCTTCAGCACCATCTCGCCTTCGAGTTGGAAGAACCACTCCGGGCCTTCGTCGTAGTGATAGTCGGTGCGTGCATTCGGGCCACCAACAATCATGATGATGAAGCCATCCTGCTGGATGCACTTGTTGCCCACCGGCGGTTTGAGCAGGTGGCGGTGTTCCTCGATCCAAGCATGCAGGTTGATCGGCGGGATCAGCATCAAGGGTTCCTCGGCGGAGAAGGTGTCCAGCATAGCCAACCGCTCGCCTCACATGGATGCGGCGGTTGGCCATGCAGTTGCGTGCGGCTCAGCGTTCGGCGCGATCAGCCTGGATCTTCGCCAGCGCCGCATCGTAGCGCTCCTGCACCAGTTCGTGGCGGTCAATCGACATGCCCAGGTCGTGTGCGCGGCCATCGCGCAGGCTATACACCCAGCCATGCACGTAAAGTTCCTGACCGCGCTCCCACGCATCGCGCACGATGGTGGTGCGGCACACATTGACCACCTGTTCGAGCACGTTGAGCTCGCACAGGCGCGCGTGCTGTATCGGCAGATCGCCGGCGTCGTGCAGGCAGGCTTCGTGCTTGTCGGCCACGTCGGTGACGTGGCGGATCCAGTTGTCGACCAAACCCATACGCTTTTGGGTCAGGCTGGCGAACACACCGCCGCAGCCGTAATGGCCAACCACCAGCACGTGTTTGACCTTGAGTACGTCCACAGCGAACTGGATCACCGACAGGCAATTCAGATCGGTATGCACCACCACGTTGGCGATATTACGGTGGACGAAGACTTCGCCCGGCGCCATGTCGATGATCTGGTTGGCCGGCACGCGCGAATCGGAGCAACCGATCCACAGATATTCCGGGGTCTGCTGGGTCGACAGTTTGGAAAAGAACTCGGGATCTTCGCGGCGGATGCGCTCGGACCATGCGCGGTTGTTTTCGAGTAAATGATTGAGTTCGTTCATGCGCGCAGTTTTCCATAGGCAGAGGAGAGGAGAGGGCAAGGGAGGCCTAAAACCGTGATGCAGAAAAACGCTCGGTGCGCTGCGCTCAGGCTGCGCCATCGCGTGCGCGCAATGTATCGCACATCAACGTGGCGACCGCGTGCGAATCGGCCGATGCCTGTCGCGCCAACGCATCGCTCAGTGCGGCGATATTGCCGGCCGGGTGGTTCTGACTCAGCTCGAAGGTCAATTCGATGCGGCTTGGGACCAAGCGAAAGCCGACCAGGCCACGCAATGGCTTAGGGTGCCTGTCGCGCTCCATCTCGAACAGCCAGCCGCTGCCCACGCACTGTTCGAAGTGCGCGCTCATGCGGCCGATCAACGCACCCAGCGCGTCTTCATCGCGCACCTGGCTACAGCGTCAATGCAGATGCGCAACAGCATCGTTCCAAGTAGGTACGCGCGCAGCCGCGTCCTTGTCCAGGTACCAGGTGGGCGAGACATAGGCATGCGGGCCCTGCAATACGATCACCGCGTCGCCAGGAGTGCGCGCCTGCGGATTGGGACGTGCCCAATGGCCTTCGATCACGACATGCTGGCCATCGCGCTGATACAGCACCGGCAGGTGCGAGATCGCCGGGTGTCCGTCCTCCCCCTGGCTGATCAGGGCGACAAACGCATCGCGTGCGAACAGCCAGTCCAGCAAGGCCAGATCGGTCTGCGCAAATGCGCGCAGGGCGTCCATGTCAGGCGCGGCCGCCCATGTTCACAACCATGCGCGCACGCAGGTCGGCATCGTCTTCGTCCTGCGGCGGCGAGACCTCGTGCAGCGAAAAGCCGCGGATGCGCGCGTCTTCTTCGTCCAGCCCGTCCAGCGCCACGAATTCGGCATCGAACAAGGCCGCGCGTGCGCTGTCTTCGCTGTCGTAGGGCAGCGTCTTGCCGTCGCTGTCCAGTACTTCGGCTGTGCCGGCTTCATTGACGCGCAGGCGCGCCCAGATCAGCGTGCGGCCGATCGTGGCCAGCCACCAGGAGTCGTGGGCGCCCTGCAGAGTGTCTTCGTACGTTGTCATTGCATTACCTTGGAAATCAGGCCGAGCAGGGCCGCCATGCCCAGGCCGAAAAAAATGGTGAGCAGCGAGAGCCAGGCGGGTGTGGCCAGACCGGACAGCCCACTGTCGCGGTAGCCGCGGTAACGCCGCGCCAGCAACCAGCGCAATGCCACGGGGCTGATGAAGGCTGGGTCGCCGAAGCTGGCCAATGCCTCCGGATGGCGGTCGCGCATGTGTACCAGGGTCAGCGGCCAGAAGATCAGCAGCGCGGTCAGACCTGCGACGGCCAGGCCGACGAAGCACAGGGCGAAGAACAGAATCATGTGGCCGCCAGCATCAGGAAAGGTTGCGGGAGCGCCGCGCCAATGACCAGCGCTGTAATGGCCCAGCGCATCGGAGCCGTGGAATGCCGGGGCGCGGCGCGCGCGGTGTTGGTTTGCCACCAGCGTTGCGGGTCGAGCTGGCGCGACGCCAGCCCCGCCAGCAGCACGCTACGGATCGCTGTCAGCCCCCCCGTGATCCCCGCCAGCCCGAAGGCCAGCGATTGAAATATGGGGATGGCGGCCGGCAAGCTCACCTCAGAATTCCGCGCTGCCCGGCGCGCGCGGGTAGGGGATCGCGTCGCGGATGTTGCTTAGCCCGCAGACATAGACCACCAGACGCTCGAAGCCCAAACCGAAGCCGGCATGCGGCACCGAGCCGTAGCGACGGAAATCGCGGTACCAGCTGTAGTGCTCCTTATCCAGGCCGAACTGCGCCATGCGTGCGTCGAGCACATCCAGGCGCTCTTCGCGCTGGCTGCCGCCGATGATCTCGCCGATACCCGGTGCCAGCACGTCCATCGCGGCGACGGTCTTGCCGTCGTCGTTCAAGCGCATGTAGAACGCCTTGATGTGCTCGGGATAATTGGTGACCACCACCGGGCGGCCGATATGTTCTTCGGTCAGCCAGCGTTCGTGCTCGGTCTGCAGGTCCAGGCCCCATTCCACCGGGAAATCGAAGGTCTTGCCAGCGTGTTGCAGCAGCTTGACCGCATCGGTGTAGTCGATCTGCTCGAACGGCGCATTGATGAAGGCTTCCAGCTTGCTGATCGCGTTCTTGTCCACGCGCTCGGCGAGGAACGCCAGATCGTCGCCACGTTCGTCCAGCACCGCGCGGAACACATACTTGAGGAACTGCTCGGCCAGGCGCGCGTCTTCGGCCAGATCGGCAAAGGCGATCTCCGGCTCGATCATCCAGAACTCGGCCAGGTGGCGCGTGGTATGGCTGTTCTCGGCGCGGAAGGTTGGCCCGAAGGTGTAGACCTTGCTCAGCGCCAGACAGTAGGCCTCCACGTTGAGCTGGCCGGACACGGTGAGGAAGGTTTCCTTGCCGAAGAAGTCGCGGCTGAAATCCACATTGCCAGTGGCATCGCGTGGCAGGTTGACCATGTCCAGCGTGGAGACGCGGAACATCTGCCCGGCGCCTTCGGCGTCGGAGGTGGTGATGATGGGTGTGCTGATCCAGTTGAAGCCGTTCTGGTGGAAGAAGCGGTGCACCGCCTGCGCCAGACAGTTGCGGATACGTGTGACCGCGCCGAACAGATTGGTGCGCGGGCGCAAGTGCGCCACTTCGCGCAGGAACTCCGGCGTCATCGGCTTGGGCTGGATCGGATAGGTCAGCGGGTCTTCGACCCAGCCGACGATCTCCACGCCGCTGGCCTGGATCTCGAACGACTGGCCCTTGCCCTGCGACTTCACCAGCACGCCCTTGGCGATCAGTGAGCAGCCACTGGTCAGGCGCTTGATCTCGTCGAAATTGGGCAGCGTGTCGTTGGCTACCACCTGGATCGGAGCGAAGCACGAGCCGTCGGTCACGTTGATGAAGGCCAGTCCGGCAGATCCGCGCAAGGTGCGTACCCACCCCCGTACCGTGACTTCGCCGCCTTCGGGGAGCTTCCCCGCAAGCGCATGTTCAACGCTGACCACCGTCATGACTGTTCCTCGCCGTAGCGACCTTGAATGGCCTGCGAGTTTACTGGCTGCGGCCGCGCCGGCGCGAGCATCTGTGAACAGGTTGCCGACGGCTACGCTTGTCGCAGGCGCGCATTGCCCCCATCTATGGCAAACGCCGCTGCTCAGCGTTCTGCCAGGTTGATGCGGCCTGGCTATACTTGTCACCACTGTTTTGGAGTGCCCTCATGACCGTCAGCCTCACCCCCGCCGCGCTGGAGCGCGTGCAGCGTTTCGTGCAGCAGACCCCGGGTGCGTTGGGTCTGCGCTTTGGCGTGACCAAGACCGGGTGTTCCGGCTGGGGCCATATCACCGACCTGGCGCGCGAGGCGCGCGATGATGACGCGGTGTTCGAGCAGGGCGGGGTACGCATCTTCGTCGACCCCGTCAGCCTGCCGTTGGTGGATGGCACCTGCATCGACTTCGGCAAGCACGGCCTCAGCGAGACATTCACCTTCAGCAATCCCAACGCCACCGCCGAATGCGGCTGCGGGGAGAGCTTCACGACCGCAGACGAGCATCGCTGAGCCGGCCGGCACGCTATTCCTTCTCTCTGCGGGACATTGTCCTCTTTCATCGGGGAGAAGCTGCCCCGCAGGGGCGGATGAGGGGACGGGGCGAAGCCTCGCGTGGTTGAACGCCCCGATAGTTGAACGACACGAGTGGCTTTGCCCCCGAACCCTTACCCCAACCCATCTCCCGGCGGGAGAGGGGCTTCAAACCTCCTTGCAGCCTGGTCAGTTGCAGCTAAGTAATTGAACTGCCATAATTTCCTGCTTCCTGTCCAGATCTTGGGCGGGAATCCTTGCTCCACCGGTCGCCTGCGCGGATTTCCGGGGAGCTGTCCGGCCCACGTGGCCACATCCGAAAGGTAAAACAACATGAGTCGTCATTACGAAGTCGTGTTCCTGGTCCATCCGGACCAGAGCGAGCAGGTCCCGGCCATGATCGAGCGCTATAAGTCGCTGATCGAGGGCGGTAACGGCACCATCCACCGTCTGGAAGACTGGGGCCGTCGTCAGCTGGCCTACCCGATCCAGAACCTGGTGAAGGCGCACTACGTGCTGCTCAACATCGAAGTCGACCAGGCCGTGCTGAGCGAGCTGGTGGAAAGCTTCCGCTTCAACGATGCAGTGCTGCGTCACCTGGTCGTCAAGCGCGATGGCCCGGACACCGAGCAGTCGCTGATCATGAAGAGCAAGGACGAGAAGGGCGACAAGCACGAGCGTAGCGAGCGTCGTCGTCGTGACGATGAAGAGGGCGATGTCCCCGCTGCCACCGATACAGACGGCGACAACGCCGAAGCCGCTTAAGGAGCGCTGTCATGTCCAAGTTCTTCCGTCGTCGCAAGTTCTGCAAATTCACCGCCGAGGGCGTCAAGGAGATCGATTACAAGGATCTCAACACCCTGCGTCAGTACCTCACCGAGAACGGCAAGATCGTGCCGAGCCGCGTGACCGGTACCAAGTCCAAGTACCAGCGTCAGCTGGCGACGGCCGTCAAGCGCTCGCGTTTCCTGGCGCTGATTCCGTACACGGACAATCACGACGTCTAAGGATTGCCGCATAGGAGTCCGCCAGTTGCGAGGCTCCTTGCGCAGGACCCACACGGTTCTTCTGTGTGAGGCAACTGATAAAACCCGCGCATGCGTGTGCGGGTCATCAAATTGATAGAGGCCTGGTAATTGAAGGGGCGGTGGCAATCGGGGCTTTTACGATTCCCCAATCCCCAATCCCGATTCCCGGCTTCTCCTGTTCGGACAGCACCCGTTGCGCCCGCCACATGCCGGCGCTAACGAATAACGGAGCACCACCATGGATCTGATTCTTCTGCAGAAAGTGACCAACCTGGGCAACCTGGGCGACAAGGTCAGCGTCAAGCCGGGCTACGGCCGCAACTTCCTCGTTCCGCAGGGCAAGGCCGTGCCGGCCACCGCTGCGAACGTGGAAGCGTTCGAAACCAAGCGCGCCGAGTACGAAGCCAAGGCCAGCAGCATCCTGGCCGACGCACAGAGCCGCGCCACCAAGTTCGAAGGCGCCAGCGTCACCATCTGCGCGCACGCGTCGACCGAAGGCAAGCTGTACGGCTCGGTTGGCCCGCGCGACATCGCCGAGGCGTTCACTGCCGCCGGCCTGCCGCTGGAAAAGAGCGAAGTGATCCTGGGCGAAGGCGCATTCCGCAATGTCGGCGAGTACGACGTTGTGCTGCACCTGCACGCAGACGTGGAAACCACGGTCAAGGTCATCGTCGAATCCGACGCCTGATCCAAGCCGTCTGTGTCATCCGAAGGGCGCCTTGTTAGGCGCCCTTCGTTTTTGGGGTGCCGCCGCCAGTGCGGGCATGCCCGTTATACTCATGCCCCATTGCCGGTTTCACGGCCTGCAGATCTTATGGATCAAGGGCTTGCGTGCTGGCTTCACAGGAAAAGCGCCTGCCGGCTTGGTCCGCGCGGTGCCCGGAATCTCCAGTCCCCATGCGCCTGTCCACGATCAAGCTGTCCGGTTTCAAGTCGTTCGTCGACCCGACCACGTTGCATCTGCCCACCAATATGACCGGCATCGTCGGCCCCAATGGGTGCGGCAAGTCAAACATCATCGACGCGGTGCGCTGGGTGATGGGCGAAAGCTCGGCCAGCCGCCTGCGCGGCGACTCGCTGACCGACGTGATCTTCTCCGGCTCCTCGGCGCGCAAGCCGGTGTCGCAGGCGACGGTGGAGCTGATCTTCGACAATTCCGATCACACCATCAGCGGCGAGTTCGCCTCGTTCAACGAGATATCGGTCAAGCGCCTGGTCAGCCGCGACGGCAACAGCGCCTACTACCTCAACGGCACCAAGTGCCGGCGCCGCGACATCACCGATCTGTTCCTGGGCACCGGCCTTGGGCCGCGCAGCTACTCGATCATCGAGCAGGGCATGATCAGCCAGATCATCGAAGCGCGCCCGGAAGACCTGCGCGTGTATCTGGAAGAAGCCGCCGGCATTTCCAAGTACAAGGAACGTCGCAAGGAAACCGAAACACGCATTCGGCATACGCGCGAAAATCTCGACCGCCTGGGCGACCTGCGCGAGGAAATCACCAAGCAGCTCGCGCATCTGCAGCGCCAGGCGCGGCAGGCCGAGCAGTACCAGGCGTTGCAGGAAGAGCGCCGGATCAAGGATGCCGAGTGGAAGGCGCTGGAATACCGCGGCCTGGATGGACAGCTGCAGGGCCTGCGCGAAAAGTTGAATCAGGAAGAGACCCGCCTGCAGCAATTCATCGCCGAACAACGCGATGCCGAAGCGCGTATCGAAACCGGCCGCGTGCGCCGCGAAGAATCTGCCGAAGCGGTGGCCAAGGCGCAGGCCGATGTCTACCAGGTCGGTGGTGCATTGGCGCGCATCGAGCAGCAGATCCAGCATCAGCGCGAGCTCTCGCATCGTTTGCACAAAGCGCGCGATGAGGCGCAGAGCCAGCTGCAGGAATTGACCCAGCACATCAGTGGCGACTCGGCCAAGTTGAGTGTGCTGCGCGAAGCGGTGGCCGCTGCCGAGCCGCAACTGGAACAACTGCGCGAAGACCACGAATTCCGCCAGGAGTCGCTGCGTGAGGCCGAAGCGCGGCTGGCCGACTGGCAGCAGCGCTGGGAAACCCATAACCGCGACACCGGCGAAGCCTCGCGTGCCGGCGAAGTGGAGCGCACGCGCGTCGATTATCTGGACCGCCAGGCGCTGGAAGCCGATCGTCGCCGCGAAGCGCTGGTCAACGAGCGCGCCGGCTTGGATCTGGATGCATTGGCCGAGGCGTTCGAGCAGATCGAACTGCGCCATGAAACCCAGAAGACCTCGCTGGACGGTTTGACCGAGCAGGTCGAAGCGCGCAAGCACGCGCTCGGCGGGCTGCAGGAACAGCAACGGGCAAGCCAGGGCGAGCTGGCCGAAGTGCGCAAGCAGGCGCAGGCTGCGCGCGGTCGGCTGTCGTCGCTGGAAACCTTGCAGCAGGCTGCGCTTGGTCAGGAGCAGGGCGCGGCAGTGGCGTGGCTCAAGTCGCGCGGACTGGATTCGGCAGCGCGCGTGGGCGAGCGCATCAGCGTCCAGAGCGGCTGGGAAAATGCAGTCGAAGGCGCGCTGGGGCAGTTGATCGAAGGCGTGCTGGTGGATGCGCCGGAGCAACTGGTCGACGCGTTGGGCGAGTTGGGCGATGGCCGCATCGCGCTGGTGTCCAGCGCAACCGACAACGCGAACTTCGCGCCGACCTCGTTGGCCGCCAAGGTGCAGGGGCCGATTGCGATCCGTCGCCTGCTCGCACGTCTGCACACCGCCGAGGACCTGGACGCGGCGCGTACGCTGCAACGCAGCCTGCCTGAAGGCGACTCGGTCATCACCCGCAATGGCGAGCGGCTGGGCGAGGGCTGGGTGCGCGTCTCGCGCTCGGGCGCGGCCAAGCAGGGCGCGCTGCTGCGCGAGCGCCAGATCCAGGAGCTACGCACCCAGATCGAAACCTTGCAGGAACGCGAAGCCGAGCTCGAGCACCAGCTCGCCAGCTTCCGCGAACAACTGCTTGCGGCCGAGCAGCAGCGCGAAGACGCGCAGCGCCAGCTGTACATGGCGCACCGCAGCGTTTCCGAACTGGCCGGGCAGTTGCAGAGTCAGCAAGGCAAGGTGGATGCGGCGCGCACGCGCATCGAGCGCATCGAAACCGACCTGTCACAGCTGCTGGAAACCTTGGACACCAGCCGCGAACAGGCACGCGAGGCGCGCGCCAAGCTCGAAGATGCGGTCACCTTGATGGGCGATCTGCAGGGCACGCGCGAAGCGCTGGAAAGCGAGCGTCGTCAGCTCACCGATGCGCGCGATCAAGCGCGCGATGCCGCACGCGGCGTGCGCGATGCGATGCATGCCTTGGCGTTGACGCTGGAATCGCAGCGCACTCAGATTGCCTCGCTGAGTCAGACGCTGGAGCGCATGGATAGCCAGCGCGGCCAGCTTGACACGCGACTGGAAGATCTGGTGGCCCAGCTCAGTGAAGGCGATTCGCCGGTGGAAACGCTGGAGCACGAACATCAGGCCGCCTTGAGCGAGCGCGTGCGCACCGAGCGCGCGCTGGGCGAAGCGCGCACCCTGCTCGACAGTATCGACAGCGAGCTGCGCAGCTTCGAACAGACCCGCCAGCAGCGCGACGAACAGGCGCTGGCGCAGCGCGAACGCATTTCGCAACGCAAGCTCGATCAGCAGGCCTTGGTGCTCAGCGCCGAGCAGTTGTCGGCCGCAGTGGTGAAAGCAGGCTTCGTGCTCGAAGATGTGGTCAATGGCTTGCCCGAGTCGGCCAATCCTGCCGAATGGGAAGCGACCGTCGGCCAGATCGACGGCCGCATGCGGCGCCTGGAGCCGGTGAACCTGGCCGCCATCCAGGAATACGGCGAGGCTGCGCAGCGCTCGGAATATCTGGACGCGCAGAACCTGGACCTCAATACCGCGCTGGAAACGCTGGAAGAAGCCATCCGCAAGATCGACCGCGAAACCCGCGGCCGTTTCAAAGACACCTTCGACCGCGTCAACTCCGGCGTGCAGGCGCTGTATCCGCGCCTGTTCGGCGGCGGGCATGCGTATCTGGAACTCACCGGCGAAGACCTGCTCGACACCGGCGTCACGATCATGGCGCGCCCGCCGGGCAAGCGCGTGTCCAGCATTTCGCTGCTCTCCGGCGGCGAGAAGGCGATGACGGCGGTGGCGCTGGTGTTTGCGATCTTCCAGCTCAACCCCGCGCCATTCTGCTTGCTCGACGAAGTGGACGCACCGCTGGACGAAGCCAATGTCGGCCGCCTGGCCAACATGGTGCGCGAGATGAGCGAGAAGGTGCAGTTCCTGTTCGTCAGCCATAACAAGGCGACCATGGAAGCGGCGCGCCAGTTGTCCGGCGTGACCATGCGCGAGCCGGGCGTCAGCCGGCTGGTCAGCGTGGACCTGGAAGAGGCCGCACGTTTGGCGGGTGCGGCATGACGTGCCATGCTTGTTGGAATATCGACATCTGTCACTCTTATGCGGAGGCACGCTGAATGTCCGACATGGCCATGATCCGGATCGGGATCCTGATCGCTGGACTGCTGCTGGTCGCGGCCATCTTCCTGTTTGGTCGCCCGAAGCAATCGCCGCAAGGGCGCCGGGTCGACAAGCACGAGGGCCAGCTGCGCGAACGTCGCGAACCGGTGATTTCCAGCGGGCCCGGCGTGGAGGGTGAAGCTGCGGAGCGCGGTGAAGGCATCGAGCAGAGCGAGCTGAACCTGGAAGAGCACGATGCCGCCGGCGGTAACGAGGTCGGCAAACGCCCGAACCAGGAGTTCGACAAGATCGTGTCGTTGTTCGTGGCCGCCAAGGCGGGCCAGGTGCTGCGCGGCGAAGATGTGGTGGTTGCTGCCGAAAAGACCGGACTGGTGTTCGGCCACATGAATGTGTTCCACCGCCTGATGGAAGGGCACCCGGAGCGCGGGCCGATTTTCAGCATGGCAAGCATCCTCAAGCCGGGCAGTTTCGACATGGCCAATATCCGCGAGATGCAGACGCCGGCCATTGCGTTCTTCCTCACGCTGCCGGCGCCGATGACCGCGCTGGATGCCTGGGAAAAAATGCTGCCCACCGTGCAGCGCATGGCCGAATTGCTGGATGGCGTGGTGCTGGACGACAGCCGCAACGCATTGGGCCGCCAGCGCGTGGCGCATATCCGCGACGAACTACGCGCCTACGACCGCCAGCACCAGGCACCGCCGCTGACCAAGTCGCCGCGCTGGTGAGTTGGCATGTTGCGCCTGCGGGGCGTGTTGGCGGTGGCATTGCTGCTGGTGCTGTGGGCGATCCTGGCAATGCCGTTGCTGTGGATCTTTACCAGGCACCGCGCGCCTGCGCAGACGCTCGCGGCACTCGCCGTGGCTGGTCGTGGGCTTTGCCGCTGCGATCGCCTCGCTGGTCGCGCCGATGCCGACGCCCTTCGTCAGCGTGTTCATGCCGCATGCCATCGCGTTGTTGGATCGCCGCTATTCCCTGCACATCCTGCACGGCCCGCCGCTCCTGCACGAGTTGCTGTGATGGAACGCCGGCTCGATGACGCTGACTTTCGTGATCAGCTATTTCTGGATCCGGCGCACGCTGCGCATGCCGGAGCCTGAGGCGTTCGATCAGTAGGAATCCGAAGCCCACTGCCCACGGGAGATGTGGTTGGATGAGGGTGCGCAGCGACGTACTCGTTCAATCGAACAAGGCGAGGCTTCGCTCGCACCTTCATCCGCTTCTTGCGGGGCACCTTCTTCCATGTGAACCGGGTTGGCGGTTCGCTTGATCGAACGCTTCGCCAATTAGCGCTTGGCTTTACCGAACGCCTCGCGGAAGCGCAGCATTTGCGCTTCAGTGCCCACGCTCACATCCACGCGCTTGGGCCAGATCGGCCAGCTGCGGCCGACGATGACGCCTTGCTTCTGCATCGAATCGGCGAACACGCCTGCATCGCGCTTGACGTCCAGCAGGAAGCAGTTGACCTGCGAGGGCAGGCAGGTGTAGCCCTTGCCCTTGAGCCAGGCGATGGTATGTCATCATACCACTTCGCTTGCAGAGCGATAGAATTGAAGATCTTGAGTGGGCAATTGGTTGAGACGATGGAGCAAGGTGTGATTGAGCGGGCACGAGAGCTTCGGCGGCGTATCGAAAATGCTGACCACCGGTATTACGATCTTGCAGATCCTGAAATTACAGATGCTCAGTACGACCAGCTCTTTAGAGAGTTACAGGAACTGGAGCAGAAGTATCCAGAACTAGTCACGGCTGACTCACCGTCCATGAGGGTGGGTGGAGCAGTGCGGAAATCATTTGTAAAAGTTAGACACTCAATCCCCATGCTTTCTTTGGCGAATGCATTTGATGAAGTTGAGGTCAAAAACTTCGTTGATCGAATTTTTCGTCGAATGGGCAGCTCGAACCCGCTCGAATTTTCTGTAGAGCCAAAATTTGATGGTCTAGCAATTAGCTTGCGTTACGAACTAGGCAAGTTCGTTCAAGGTGTGACCCGTGGTGACGGCGATGTTGGCGAGGATGTTAGTGAGAACATTCGGACAATAAGGTCAGTTCCATTGAAATTAAAGGGCAACAACGTTCCGGCTATCTTAGAGGTTCGGGGTGAAGTCTATATGCCACGTGATGGGTTTTCTGAATTCAATAAGCGTGCTATGGCTCGGGGCGAAAAACTTCTCGCCAATCCGAGGAATGGGGCCGCGGGCTCTTTGCGTCAGCTAGATAGTCGTATCTCGGCTCAGCGTCCGCTTTCTTTTTTTGCATATGGGGTAGGGCTCATTCAAGTAGAGCAGGACCTCTTTGAGGAGATTCCGCAAAGTATTGCGTCAACTCATTCAGCAATGCTGGCGCAGCTGCGCGCGTGGGGATTTCCAGTGAGTTCGCTAGTCGAAGTGGTGCAGGGCAGCGACGGTCTGCTGGCGTATTACCAGCGCATCGGTGAGGCGCGCGACGGCTTGCCCTTCGATATCGATGGCGTGGTCTACAAGCTCGACGATCTGGCCGGGCAACGCGAGATGGGCTTCGTCTCGCGTGCGCCGCGTTGGGCGCTTGCGCACAAGTTCCCGGCGCAGGAACAGTCCACCACCGTCGAAGCCATCGAGATCCAGATCGGACGTACCGGTGCGGCCACGCCGGTGGCGCGTTTGAAGCCGGTGCATGTGGCCGGGGTGATCGTCACCAATGCCACGCTGCACAACGCCGACCAGATCGCGCGGCTGGATGTGCGCGTGGGCGATACGGTGATCGTGCGCCGCGCCGGCGATGTGATTCCTGAAGTGGCCGCCGTGGTAGCCGACCAACGCCCTCCCGCAACGCAGTCGTGGCAGATGCCCACGCAATGCCCGGTCTGCGGTTCGGAGATCGTGCGCGAAGAAGGTCAGGCGGTGTGGCGCTGCTCCGGCGAGTTGACCTGCCCGGCGCAGCGCAAGGAAGCCTTCCGGCATTTCGTCTCGCGGCGCGCGATGGATGTGGATGGTCTGGGCGAAAAATTCATCGAGGTGTTGGTCGACAGCGGCGTGGTGCAAGGTGTGGCCGATCTGTATCTGCTCACGGTGGATCAGCTGCTGCAACTGCGCATGATCAGCACGGCCGAAAGTCCGCATGCGTTCTTGCGCGAGGCGCGCGAGCATCTGGCCAGCGGCGCGTATGCACAGCTGGAAGCCACCTTGGTCGGTATCGGCGTGGACCTGGCCGGCGAGCGCGAGGTGCCGCAAACCTGGCAGGCCGATCTACTGCGCGCAGGCCTGCCGACGTTCGACTGGAATCGCAAGAAGATCGCCACCAAGTGGGCAGAGAATCTGATCGAGGCGATTGAAACATCGCGCGACACCACGCTGGAGCGTTTTCTGTTTGCGCTGGGCATCGAACACGTAGGCGAAAGCACGGCGAAGGCGTTGTCGGCGTGGTTTGGCGATCTGGACTTGATTCGTCATCTGCCCTGGCCGCTGTTCAAGCGCGTGCCGGATATCGGTGGAGAAGTGGCGCGTTCGCTGGGGCATTTCTTCGATCAGCCCGGGAATCAGAAGGCCATCGATCATCTGCTGGCGCGCAAGGTGCGCATCGGCGACACCCATCCGCCTTCGCCGAAGCTGCGTGGCGAGCTGCGCTTGGCCAATTTGCTGGAGGACCTGGAGATTCCCAAGGTGACGCCGATTCGCGCCGCCCAGATCGCGACTGCGTTTGGTTCCATCGATGCCCTGCGCAATGGCGGTCCCGAGCCTCTCGTCGAAGCGGGTGTACCGCAGTCAGTGGCCGAGTCGCTCGCGACTTGGCTGTTGGTGCCGGCCAACGACACGCTCGCGGTTAAAGCCCAGAAAAAGCTTTCCGCGCTGCTGGCTATGATGCCGGAGGCTGGCGAAGAAAAGACTGGCCCGCTCGATGGACAGACCGTGGTCATCACCGGGACCTTGGCTGCGCTGACGCGCGATGCGGCCAAGCAGCGGCTGGAAGCATTGGGCGCCAAGGTCGCCGGTAGCGTCTCCAAGAAGACGGCGTTTCTGGTGGCCGGCGAAGAAGCCGGTTCCAAGCTCGACAAGGCGCAATCGCTGGGCGTGGAGATCTGGGACGAAGCGCGTCTGCTGGCCTTCCTGGGCGAACACGGCCAACAGCGATGAGCACGGCGCAGCTCGATCTGGCCGCGTTGCAGTTGCGGGCCCGGCTCAACGCCACGATCCGCAACTTCTTCGCCGAGCGCGGCGTGCTGGAAGTGGAAACGCCGGTGCTCTCGCAGGCCGGCAACACCGAACCGAATATCGAAAGTTTCAGCACGCGCTTTACCGGCCATGTCGACGCCGGTGCGCCGGTGCGCTGGTTGCGCACTTCGCCAGAATATCCGCTCAAACGCCTGCTTGCCGCCGGCGCGGGCGATTGCTACGAACTGGGGCGGGTGTTTCGCAATGGCGAAGCCGGTGGCCGCCACAACCCCGAGTTCAGCATGCTCGAGTGGTATCGGATCGGCTGGAACGACCGCAGCCTGGCGCAGGAAACCATCGCGCTGATACGCCGCGCACTCGCGCTGGTCGGCCGCGACGCCGCAGTGCAGGTGCTGACGTATCGTGCACTGTTCGTGCAGAGGTTGGGCATCGACCCGCTGCGCGATCCGATCGAAACGCTACGCGCCGCGCTGCATGACGTGGCCATCGATCCCGCTGGCCTGACCCGCGACGATTGGCTGGACCTGCTGATGACCCATCGCATCCAGCCGGGCTTTGCCAGCGACACGTTGACGGTGGTGCACGACTGGCCAGCCAGCCAGTGCGCACTGGCGCGTGTGCGCCACGACGATCCGCCGGTGGCCGAGCGCTTCGAGCTGTACCTGGGCAGCGTCGAGGTGGCCAATGGCTATCACGAACTGAACGATGCGCAGGAGCAGCGTGCGCGCTTCGTGCGCGACAACGCCGTGCGTGCGGTGCGTGGATTGCCGCAGCTACCGCTGGATGAACGCCTGCTCGCGGTGTTGTCGCAGTTGCCCGACTGCGCCGGTGTGGCGGTGGGTGTGGATCGCTTGTTGATGGCCTTGCGCGGCACCGCGCAGATTGCCGACGTGCTGGCCTTCGACTTCGCCCGCGCCTGAGTCATCGCGCTGTCATCGGCACCGTATTGCTATCTTCACATCGATGATGCTCTCATCTTCACGTACACGGGGGCGCGACGAAGATCGTTTCGGGGTGAGGATTGTCGGCATGAAGTGGCTGATCAGCTTATGCGGTCTGTGGTGCCTGCCGCTGCTGATGCTCGCCGATGCGCCCGCTTCGGACCGCGTGGCCGGCGTGGTGCGCTGCGAGTCCGAGGACCTGGCGCGCGTGCACTGTGCGATGGACACCGCCCAAGGCGTGCAACTGGTGCGCCAACTTTCCGAAACCAGCTGCATCCGCGGCAGCGAATGGGATGTCGAACGCGATGGCGTGTGGGTCGAACAGGGCTGTCGCGCCGAATTCGCAGCGACCCGCGTGCAGGCCGCGACGGTGATGCGCCGCGTAGTGCGTTGCGATTCCAATGGCGGCACGGTGGCATGCCCGGTGGTGCTGCGCGGTGCGCCGGTGCGGCTGCTGCGGCAACGCTCGATGTGGCCGTGCAAGGAAGGGCGCACCTGGGGCGTGCGCCGCAACGAGATCTGGGTGTCGCGTGGCTGCGATGGCGAATTCGAGGTGGGTGCCGAAGACGGCTCCGGCTTCGTCGCGGTGCCGCGCATGGTCACCTGCGAGTCGAAGAAAAGCGCGCGCCGCACCTGCGGTGTGTCGGTGGAACGCGCGGTGCGCCTGGGTCGGCAGATGTCCAAAACGCCATGCGTGGAAGGCCAGACCTGGGGCTGGAGCCGCGATGGGGTGTGGGTGAACGACGGCTGCCGCGCCGAGTTCATCGTCGACTAAGAGCAGCGAACAAAAAACGACTGCGCAGCCGCCAGGAGAGCGCGGCCTGTGCTCGGTGCGGCATGTACCGCTCGTACACTGCGGTACCTCCGCGCCATCCAGGCCCACCTGGCGATTGCTCACTACGTGTTGTTGGCCGTTCTGAGGCAACGCGGCCACCCACCGGCGCAGCCGATGTCCGTGCGCATTACAATGGACGCATGAATGACAGCGCCCATATCGATTACGCCCGCTACGACCACATCCGCCCACTGTTGTGGACCGGCGATGCCCTGGAATTGCTCGACCAACGCAAGCTGCCCTTTGTGGTGGAGCACGTGCGTTGCGACACCAGCGACGCGGTGGCCGAAGCGATCCATTCGCTAGCCGTGCGGGGTGCGCCGGCGATCGGCATCGCAGCCGGGTGGGGCGTGGCGCTGGCCGCGCGCGACATCGCGGCCGACGACGGTAACGCCGCGCTGCAGAAGCTTGAGCCGGCATTGCTGCGGCTCAACGCGGCGCGTCCGACCGCCGTCAACCTGGCCTGGGCGCTGATGCGCATGCGCCGGGTGCTGGGCGCGGCCGGGGCCGACTGGCGCGCAGTGATCGCGCGCGAGGCGCAGGCCATCGCCGATGAAGACCTCGCCGCCAACCGCCATATGGGCGCGCTTGGCGCCGCACTGATCGCGCCGGGCAGCGGTGTGCTGACGCATTGCAATACAGGCTCGCTGGCCACCGCCGGCTTCGGCACCGCCCTCGGCGTGATCCGTGCAGGCATGGCGCAGCAGCGCATCGCCAAGGTCTTCGCCGGCGAGACGCGGCCGTGGCTGCAGGGCGCGCGCCTGACCGTGTGGGAGCTGCAGCAGGACGGCATCGACGCCACCCTGATCGCCGATTCCGCCGCCTCGCATCTGATGAAATCCGGGCTGGTGCAGTGGGTGATCGTCGGCGCCGATCGCATCTGCGCTAATGGCGATACTGCCAACAAGATCGGCACTTACCAGCTGGCGATCGCCGCGCGCCACCATGGCGTCAAATTCATGGTGGTGGCGCCGTCGTCTACGGTGGATATGGCGACCGCCAGTGGCGACCAGATCGAGATCGAGCAGCGCGATCCAGGCGAATTGTTTGGCGTGGGCGGTGTCAGGACGGTGGCCGACGGTATTCATGCCTGGAACCCGGTGTTCGACGTGACCCCCGGCGATCTGATCGATGCAATCGTCACCGAGCGTGGCGTCATCGCGCAGCCGGACCAGGCGCGGATGCAGGCGGCCTTCGGCAACTGAGCCCGACGCGGCGCCGACAGGCTGCCAGCGCCGCTCAAACTCCGCGCAAGTGCTTGTTTCTGCCTGGTAAACCGGAGGCATCGGGGTGGCCTGCCGTGGTACAATCTGGCACTTGAGTCGATCGGCGGGAGCGTAGGGGAGGCAGCCTGATGCAAGGGCGCCCCCGACGCGGCTTTCCGGCTCGCCCGCTACCTCACTTACGGAACCCGAATGGCAGAAACCGCCAAGGAAATCATCCAGGTCAACCTGGAAGACGAGATGCGCAAGAGTTATCTCGATTACGCGATGAGCGTGATCGTGGGCCGCGCACTCCCCGATGCCCGTGATGGCCTCAAGCCCGTGCACCGACGCGTGTTATTCGCGATGCACGAGCTGGGCGCACACAGCAACAAGGCCTACTTCAAGTCGGCGCGTATCGTCGGCGACGTCATCGGTAAATACCACCCGCACGGCGACCAGTCGGTATACGACACGCTGGTGCGCATGGCGCAGCCGTTTTCGCTGCGTTACATGATGGTGGACGGCCAGGGTAACTTCGGTTCGGTCGACGGCGACTCCGCCGCGGCGATGCGTTATACCGAGTCGCGCATGTCGCGGCTGGCGCATGAGCTGATGGCCGACATCGACAAGGAAACCGTCGATTTCCAGCCTAATTACGACGAAAAGGAACAGGAACCGACGGTCATGCCGACCCGGTTCCCGAGCCTGCTGGTCAACGGCTCGGCCGGTATCGCGGTGGGCATGGCCACCAATATCCCGCCGCATAACCTGACCGAGGCGATCAACGCCTGCATCGCGCTGATCGACACCCCGGAGCTGGATGTCGAAGGCCTGATGGAATACATCCCGGGCCCGGATTTCCCCACCGCCGGCATCATCAACGGCACCGCCGGCATTGCCGCCGGCTATCGCACCGGCCGTGGCCGCGTGCGCATCCGTGCCAAGGCCGATGTGGAAGTGGCCGACAACGGCCGCGAGGCGATCGTCGTCACCGAGATCCCGTACCAGGTCAACAAGGCGCGGCTGATCGAAAAGATTGCCGAGCTGGTCAAGGAAAAGAAGCTTGAAGGCATCAGCGAGCTGCGCGATGAGTCCGACAAGGACGGCATGCGCATCTACATCGAAATCAAGCGCGGCGAATCGGCCGAGGTTGTGCTCAACAACCTGTATCAGCAGACCCAGATGGAATCGGTGTTCGGCATCAACATGGTGGCGCTGATCGACGGCCGCCCGCAGTTGATGAACCTCAAGCAGATGCTGGAGGCGTTCATTCGCCACCGCCGCGAGGTGGTCACCCGCCGCACCATTTTCGAACTGCGCAAGGCGCGTGCGCGTGCGCACGTGTTGGAAGGCCTGACCGTTGCGTTGGCCAACATCGATGAAATGATCGAGTTGATCAAGACCTCGGCCAACCCGCAGGAAGCGCGCGAGCGCATGCTGGCCAAGACCTGGCAACCGGGTCTGGTCGGTGCGCTGCTGGGCGCAGCCGGTGCCGAAGCGTCCAAGCCGGAAGATCTGCCGCCGGGCGTTGGCCTGATCAAGGGTTTCTATCAGCTCAGCGAAGTGCAGGCCTCGCAGATTCTGGAAATGCGTCTGCATCGTCTGACTGGCCTGGAACAGGAAAAGCTGACCGACGAGTACAAGCAACTGCTCGGGGTCATCGAAGGCCTGATCCGCATCCTGGAAAATCCGGATGTGCTGCTGCAGGTGATCCGCGACGAGCTGATCAATATCCGCGAGGAATACGGCGACGAACGCCGCACCGAGATCCGTCACAGCGAAGAAGACCTGGATATCCTGGATCTGATTGCGCCGGAAGACGTGGTGGTGACGCTCTCGCACGCCGGTTATGCCAAGCGGCAGCCGGTAAGCGCGTATCGCGCGCAGCGGCGTGGTGGCCGTGGCCGTTCTGCCGCGGCGACCAAGGAAGAAGATTTCATCGACCAGCTGTGGTTGGTCAACACGCACGACACGCTGCTGACCTTCACCAGCAGCGGCAAGGTGTTCTGGCTGCCGGTGCATCAATTGCCGGAGGCCGGCTCCAATGCGCGTGGCCGCCCGATCATCAACTGGATTCCGCTGGAAGCCGGCGAGCGCGTGCAGGCGGTGCTGCCGGTGCGCGAATATGTTGACAATCGTTATGTGTTCTTCGCTACCCGCAACGGTACGGTCAAGAAGACCTCGCTGAGCGAATTCGCCTTCCGTCTGGCGCGCGGCAAGATCGCGATCAATCTGGATGAAGGCGATGCACTGATCGGTGTGGCATTGACCGACGGCGACCGCGACGTGTTGCTGTTCGCCTCCAACGGCAAGACCGTGCGCTTTGGCGAATCCACCGTGCGTTCGATGGGCCGCACCGCCACCGGCGTGCGCGGTATCCGTCTGACCAAGGGCGAAGAGGTGGTGAGCCTGATCGTGGCTGAGCGTGCCGGCGGCGCCGATGAAGAGATCGAAGCCGACGATGTCGATGATGTGGTCGAAACCACCGATGGCGCTGAAACTGCGGTCATCGAGGTTGCTGATGACGGCAACGTGGCCTACATCCTGACCGCCACCGAGAACGGCTACGGCAAGCGCACTCCGCTGGCCGAATATCCGCGCAAGGGGCGCGGCACGCAGGGCGTGATCGGCATCCAGACCACCGAGCGCAACGGCAAGTTGGTGCGTGCAGTGCTGCTGGGGGCCACCGACGAAGTGCTGCTGATTTCCGATGGCGGCACGCTGGTGCGTACACGTGGTTCGGAGATCTCGCGCGTGGGCCGTAACACGCAGGGCGTCACGCTGATCCGCTTGTCCAAGGGCGAAAAGTTGCAGGCAGTGGAACGCCTGGATGCATCGCTGGACGAGGTGGAAGATGTAGCAGGCGAGGCGGCTGTTGCCAGCGATACGCCGCCTGCAGACGCCTGACGGCCACAGCCAGTCGCAGAGAGATCAAAGCAAACGCCGGCGTACTACCGGCGTTGTTTATGGGCGACGTCCGCCTGATTTTGAGTAGCACCTCAGTTTGGAGTCCAATTCCCTACCCCGAGGAGATTGGACGTGAAGAAGCGTTTTTCCGAAGAGCAGATCATCGGCTTCCTGCGCGAAGCCGAGGCCGGTGTGGCGATCAAGGACCTGTGCCGGCGGCATGGCTTCAGTGAGGCGTCCTACTACCTGTGGCGCGGCAAGTTCGGCAGCATGAGCGTGCCAGATGCCAAGTGGCTCAAGGACCTGGAGGCCGAGAACACGCGACTGAAGAAGTTGCTGGCTGAGCAGGTGTTCCAGAACGACCTGATCAAG
>NZ_JBBYGR010000068.1:0-44597 GCF_038405005.1 Xanthomonas sp. JL1
TCCACTTCGCTCCACTTGGCAAAGTAGGAATGCACCGTGCGCCACTTCGGAAAATCACTGGGCAACGCACGCCACGGGCAACCTGTCCGTAGCAGATACAGCACTGCGCACCACACCTCATACATATCCACTGTCACAGGCTTGGTGCGCTTGCGGGCTTGCTCCAGAATCGGGCGGATTTGCTCGAACCGCTCACGGCTCACGTCACTTGGATAGTTCTTCTCGCGCATTCGTGGAGTTTGCATGGTTTGAATAAGATCGTGAACAAGTTCTAAGGGCAGCAAGCGCCCAAGCGCAACGCGCCGTCTCGATGGTCGGCGCGCGCGTCCTGCCGGCTCTTACAAATCCCGAATACCCACCCCCAGGCCTCGGCTACACACTCAGTCGTGCGCGTGCGGGGCCGGCGCCTGCGCGCCGCTTTCGAGCTGGTCGAGGAAATCCACTGCGCGACGCAAGTGCGGGATCACGATGGAGCCGCCGACCACCAGGCCGACCGAAAAGGTTTCGAAGAACTCTTCGCGGCTCACGCCGGCTTCCTTGCACTGGGCCACGTGATAGCTGATGCAGTCGTCGCAGCGCAGCACCATCGAGGCGACCAGGCCGAGCAGCTCCTTGGTCTTCACGTCCAGGGTGCCGGCTTGATAGGTCTGGGTGTCCAGCGCAAAGAAGCGCCGCACCACTTGGTTCGGCTCGGCCAGGATGCGCTGATTCATGCGCTGACGGAATTCGGTGAATTCGCGCAGGCGGTCGGCGCTGCCTTCGTCGGAACCACTCATGCCTGACCGCCCGCGCTGCCGGCCAACAACTGCTCGAGCTTGCCGGCCCGGTGCATGGCCATCATGTCGTCGTAGCCGCCCACATGGACGTCGCCGACGAAGATCTGCGGCACGCTGGTGCGCTTGGCCAGGGCGACCATCTTGTCGCGCTCGGCCGGATCCAGATCGATCCGCACCTCGGTCCAGGTCTTGCCCTTGCTCTTGAGGAAGTTCTTGGCTGCCACGCAATACGGGCAAATGGCCGAGGAATACAGGGTGATCTGCGGACCGGAGGCCGCGCCCTGATCGGTATGGTCTTGGCTCACGGGAAACTCCGTGGTTGGTATGGGGTCTGACACATGGTACCGGGCGACTGGAATTTCCATGTCCTCACCGCAACACTGCGGGTTAACCGATGATTCACGCCGTCGCGCCGTGCTGCCCGCATGCTCCGCGAACTACCTGGGAGTTCCACTTGCGCCTGCTACCGCTCGCCACTGCCCTCACGCTGGCTGTTGCCATGGGTGTGACACCTGCGCAGGAAAACCGCCTGCCCGACATCGGCTCGTCGGCCGGCGAGTTGCTGACCCCGGCGCGTCAGGCCGAGTACGGCAAGATGATGCTGGCCGAGTTGCGCAACTACGACTACGTGCTGGACGACCCGCTGATCACCGACTGGCTGCAGACCATGGGCACCCGGCTGGGCGCCAACAGCGACCAGCCGCAGCAGCCGTTTACGTTTTTCATGCTGCGCGATCGCCAGATCAATGCGTTCGCCACGCTCGGCGGCTATGTCGCGGTCAATGCCGGGCTGGTGTTGACCGCCGAGCGCGAGGACGAAGTGGCGGCGGTGCTGTCGCATGAAATCGCCCACGTCACCCAGCAGCACGTGCTGCGTGCAGTGGAGCGCGCGCAGCGCGACCAGATCCCGATCCTGCTCGGCATGCTGGCGGCGGTGGTGGCGGCGCAGCAGGCCGGTGGCAACTCCAAGGGCGACGCCACCATGGCCACCATCACCAGCGCGATGGGGCTGATGCAGCAGCGGCAGATCGACTACACCCGTTCCAACGAATCCGAAGCCGACCGGCTGGGCATCCGCACGCTGGCGCGCAGCGGTTACGACGTCGATGCGATGGCCGGGTTCTTCGAGCGCATGTCGGTGGCGATGCGGGCCAATGAGGGTGGCTACAGCGCGCCGGATTTCCTGCAGACCCACCCGGTGACCGTCACCCGCATCAGCGAAGCCAAGGCGCGCGCCGAGCAGATGAAAAAGAACACCGTGGTGCTGACCACCTCGGTGCCGGGTGGAAGCCGCCAGGAACGCGTGGACCCGGCCGACCCGTCGCTGTCGGAGCCGCTCAGCCACAACGGCAACGCGCTGCTGCCCTACGCGCTGCGACTGCCGGTGGACGCGCTCAGCCGCGGCGCCGACCAGCAGGGCTTCGATTGGGCGAAAGAACGCCTGCGCGTGCTCAGCGCAGCCACGCCGGATGCAGCCATTCGCGAATACGAAAACCTGCGCCGCAGCGCAAAGCAAGGCTTGAGCGATGCGCAACGTTATGGCCTGGCGCTGGCAAAGCTGCGCAACAGCGGCGGGCGGCCAAGCGAGCCGGTGGCCGAGCTGAGCAGCCTGCTTGAGGCTCATCCGGATAATCTGTGGCTGGCGCTGGGCCTGAGTCAGGCGCAGGCGCGCGTGGGCCAACGCGAGGCGGCCAATGCACGCTTCGATGCGTTGCTCAAGCAATTGCCGAACAACCGTGCGGTGGCGCTGACTTATGCCAGCGCACTCAACGAGCAGGCCAGCAAGGAGTCCGGCCAGCGCGCGCGCCAGGTGCTGGAGCCGTTGGTGCACCGGAGCAGCGACGACCCGCTGCTGCAACAGAGCTACGCCCGTGCCTGCGAGCTCTCCGGCGACCAACTGCGCGCCAGCGAAGCGTATGCGGAAGCGGCGTTCTTGAACGGTCGCGCCGAACAGGCACTGATCCAGCTGGAAGCGCTGAAAAAGAAAGATCTCGACTATGTGACACGGGCGCGCGTGGATGCGCGCATCGCCGCCATCACGCCGACCGTGCTAGAGCTGCGGCGCCAAGGCATTCGCGACCCGGATTTATCCACCCGCTGATCGCTGATGCGCGTTGCCGGCTGTGGGCGGCCGAGCGACCATCTGCCGGCAATGGAACTGCCGAGCCCGCTTCGCCAGGCCATCCCCATCGCCATCGCATAAGCGGCGCGAGCGACGTCACATTAGAGTCACAAAACCGTAGTCTACTGACGATCACCAAAACCAGACGGTAAGCCCCGCGTGCAGAAACGCATTCTGATCGTCGATGACGAACCCGCGATCCGCGACATGGTGGCGTTCGCGCTACGCAAAGGCGAGTTCGAGCCCATCCATGCAGGCGATGCCCGCGAGGCGCAGACCGCCATCGCCGACCGCGTGCCGGATCTGATCCTGCTGGACTGGATGTTGCCGGGCACCAGCGGGCTGGACCTGGCGCGGCGCTGGCGCAAGGAGCAGCTGACCCGCGATATTCCGATCATCATGCTGACCGCGCGCGGTGAGGAAAACGACCGCGTCGGCGGCCTGGAAGCCGGCGTCGACGATTACGTGGTCAAGCCGTTCTCGGCACGCGAGCTGCTGGCACGCATCCGCGCGGTGATGCGGCGCACCCGCGAAGACGACGAAGACGGCAGCGTGGCGGTGGGACGCCTGCGCATCGATGGCGCCGCGCACCGCGTGTTCGCCGGCGATGCGCCTGTGCCGATCGGCCCGACCGAATATCGCCTGCTGCATTTCTTCATGACCCACCCGGAGCGCGTGTATACGCGCACCCAGCTGCTGGACCATGTCTGGGGCGGCAGCGTGTATGTGGAAGAGCGCACCATCGACGTGCATATCCGCCGCCTGCGCAAGACGCTGGAACCATTCGGCCTGGAAAACATGGTGCAGACCGTGCGTGGCTCGGGCTATCGTTTTTCTTCGGCGACCTGACGTGCCGTAAAGCCCCCCGGCCGCGTTCTGGCCGGGTGGCTGCCTACCTGACGCTTCGTGCTAACGCCTTCCATGCCTCAACACATCCGTTCCGCCTGGCTCAAGACGCTTGGCACCCTTGCGCTGTTGTTGGGCGCTGCCGTCTTCGCTGGCGTGCTGATCGGGCATGTGTGGATGGCGCTGACGCTCACCGCGCTGGGCGTGCTGGCCTGGCACTACTGGCGGCTGCGCCAGGTGCTGCGGCGGCTCACCGCGCGTCAACGGGCCGAGCCAGCCGCCGGTATCGGCGCCTGGAACGAACTGGACCGTCTGCTGTATCGCAGCCAGGCCGAAATGCGCGGGCGCAAGCGGCGCCTGATCGAAATGTTGCGCACCTACCGCGCCGCGGCGCAGGCGCTGCCGGATGCGGTAGTGGTGGTGGATCGCAACAGCCAGCGCGTGCAGTGGTTCAACAAGGCGGCGGGCGGTTTGCTCGGCTTGCACCATCCCGGCGACATGGGCGTATCGGTGGTGGAGCGGCTGCAGCCGTTGCCGCTGGCGCATTGGCTGGCAGCCGGGCGCAACGCCGAACCGATGCTGGATGCCGCCTCGCCGGCGGACCCGGATCTGCGCCTGAATCTGCGCCTGATTCCGTATTCCGACGACTACTTGTTGCTGGTGGCACGCGATGTCAGCAAGTTGCTGCGGCTGGAGCAGGTGCGCCGCGATTTCGTCGCCAACGTCTCGCATGAACTGCGTACCCCGCTGACGGTGGTGCATGGCTATCTGGACATGCTCGACCCGGAAGACTTTCCGGAGTCGGGCCCGATGCTGGCGGAGATGCGTAAGCAGTCGCAGCGCATGGCGCAGCTGGTCGAAGATCTGTTGACGCTGTCGCGGCTGGAATCGCAGGAAGAACTCGGCGAAGAGCATGTGGCGATGGCGCCGATGCTGTCGACCCTGCGCCGCGAGGCCGAGGCGCACAGCCAGGGCCGCCACACCGTGGAGGTGATCGACGAGGCCGGCGTGGATCTGCTCGGCTCCAACAAGGAACTGCATAGCGCGTTTTCCAACTTGGTCACCAACGCGGTGCGCTACACGCCCGGCGGCGGCACGGTGACGATCCGCTTTGTGCGCGAAGGCGATGGTGCCGCGCTGGCCGTGCGCGACACCGGCTACGGTATTCCGGCCTCGCATCTGCCGCGCATCACAGAACGTTTCTATCGCGTGTCCAGCAGCCGTTCGCGCGAGAGCGGCGGCACCGGGCTCGGTCTGTCGATCGTCAAGCACATCCTGGGGCTGCATCAAGCGCGCCTGGACATCGAAAGCGAAGTGGGACGCGGCAGCGAATTTTCGTGCCATTTCGTCGCTGCGCGCGTCGTGCAGCGCGAGCCATCGGTGCCACTGTCACACTCGGCGTAATATGTAGTCAGTACGCGTCCAGCGCGACGCAATGGTCGCGTCCCGCGCGCGCCGCATCGCCTGCGCTGCAGTTGCGCGGTAACCACGCACATACTCCGTCTTGATGATCGATTCCATGGGCCACGCCAAAGAACTGCACGACATCACACCCGGCGACGACATCGCCACCGATCCGTTGCGTGATACGGCGCTGTACATCAACCGCGAGTTGTCGCAGCTGGACTTCAACTTCCGGGTGCTGGCGCAGGCGCTCGATGAGCAGGTGCCATTGCTGGAGCGGCTGCGCTTCCTGTGCATCTCGTGTACCAATCTGGACGAGTTTTTCGAGATCCGCGCGGCCACCGTGCGGCATGCGCAGGAGTTCGGGCTGCCGCCGGCACCGGACGGGCTGAGCCCAACCGCCATCCTCAACGCAGTGCACGATCGCGCCGCCAAGTTGGTCGAGCAGCAATACCACGCCTGGAATGAAGTGCTGCGCCCGGCGATGGAAGACGCCGGCGTTGCCGTGCTCAGCCCCTCGGCATGGACCTCGCGCCAGAAACGCTGGCTGCGTGCCTACTTCCGCAACGAGATCATGCCGGTGCTGTCGCCACTGGGGCTGGACCCGGCGCACCCGTTCCCGAAGATCCTCAACAAGACCTTGAACATCGTGGTGGTGCTGGAAGGCCAGGACGCGTTCGGCCGCGCCGGGCATCTGGCCATCGTGCGCGCACCGCGTTCGCTGCCGCGCATCATCCAGCTGCCGGCCAGCCTGTCGCCGGAGGGCGCGCAGAGTTTCGTGTTCCTGTCGTCGGTGTTGTCCGAATTCGTCGACGAACTGTTCCCGGGCATGCAGGTCATGGGCTCGTATCAGTTCCGTGTCACCCGCAATTCCGAACTGGTGGTGGACGAGGAAGAAGTCGAAAACCTGGCGCTGGCCTTGCGCGACGAGTTGGTCACGCGCGGCTACCGGCCGGCGGTGCGGCTGGAGATCGCGCACGACTGCCCGGCGCCCATCCTGCGCACCTTGCTGCAAAATTTCGGACTGAACGAGAACGCGGTGTACCGCATCATCGGGCCGGTCAACCTGAGCCGCGTCACGCAGGTCTATGACCTGGTGCAGCGCCCCGAGCTCAAGTACCACTCGTTCAATCCGCGCACCTTGCGCGACACCGAGGGCATTTTCGAGATCGTCAAAAAAAACGATGTATTGCTGCATCACCCCTTCGATGCCTTCACAGCGGTGCTGGATGTCATCCGCCAAGCTGCGGTCGACCCGAACGTGCTGGCGATCAAGCAGACGCTGTATCGCACCGGAAAGGATTCGCTGATTGTCGATGCACTGATTCTGGCCGCACGCAACGGCAAGGACGTCACCGTGGTGGTGGAGTTGCGTGCGCGCTTCGACGAAGAAGCCAACCTGGGCCTGGCCGACAAGCTGCAGGAAGCCGGCGTGCAGGTGGTCTACGGCGTGGTCGGCTTCAAGACCCACGCCAAGATGCTGCTGATCGTGCGACGCGAGGGTCGCAAGCTCAAACGCTACGTGCACCTGGGCACCGGCAATTACCACAGCGGCACCGCGCGCCTGTATACCGACATCAGCCTGATCACCGCCGATGCCGAGATCGGCAATGACGTGCACATGCTGTTTCAGCAGTTGTCCGGGCTTGCGCCGCGCATGAAGCTGGAGCAGTTGCTGCAGTCGCCGTTTACGCTGCATGCCGGTGTGCTGAAGCGGATCGATCGCGAAACGCGGCTGGCCCGCAAGGGTCGCCCGGGCCGCATCATCGCCAAGATGAATGCCCTCAACGAACCGCAGGTGGTGCGTGCGTTGTACACGGCATCGCAGGCCGGCGTGCAGATCGATCTGATCGTGCGCGGGGCCTGCACGCTGCGCCCCGGCGTGCCGGGCGTGTCGGACAACATCCGCGTGCGCTCGATCGTGGGGCGCTTTCTGGAACACAGCCGCGTGTACTGGTTCGGCAACGACGGCGCCGCCGAGTTGTATTGCGCCAGCGCCGACTGGCTGGAACGCAACCTGCTGCGGCGGGTGGAGACCTGCTTCCCGATCCTGGAACCGGACCTTGCCAAGCGCGTCTACCGCGAAGTGCTGCAGAACTATCTGGACGACAACGTCAGCGCCTGGGAACTGGACGCAGAGGGCGTGTACCACAAGCGCACGCCTGCCCCGGGCGAGCCACCGCATTCGGCGCAGATGACCTTGCTCGATCGGATCTGAGTAACGCTGCAGCAGGCACTGTGGGAAGCCGTTCGCAAAGGCGGGCGTCATGCTCGCACCTGCAGCCTGCAGGTGGCACCCAGCGATTCCGAGCACCGACCGCACCCTGACGCTGAGAGGCCCACGCAGGGCCTCTCACGGGGCCAACGGACCATCGGCTACCATGCGGCCATGCCAATGCCCTCCCCCACGATTCCGCCCCTGCGCGATGGCGATTTTCTTGCCGCCATCGACCTAGGCTCCAACAGTTTCCACATGGTCATTGCGCGCTGCCTGATGGGTCAGCTGCGCGTCGTCGATCGCCTGCGCGAAACCGTGCGCATGGCCGATGGCCTGGATGGCAAAGGTGGGCTCTCCAATGAAGCACGGCAGCGCGCGCTCGAATGCCTGGCGCGGTTCGGCCAGCGCATTCGTGACGTGCCTTCGCTGCGCGTGCGCGCGTTGGCAACCAACACGGTGCGTCAGCTGCGTTCGCCGCAAGCGTTTCTGATGCCGGCCGAAACCGCGCTGGGTCATGCGATCGAGGTGGTCAGCGGGCGTGAGGAAGCGCGCCTGATCTATCTCGGCGTGGCGCATGCGCAGCCGCCCAAGCCCGACCAACGCCGGTTGGTGATCGACATCGGTGGCGGCTCGACCGAGTTCATCATCGGTCGCGGGTTTCAGACGCTGGAACGCGAAAGTCTGCAGGCCGGCTGCATTGCCAGCACGCGGCGGTTTTTTCCCGGCGGTAAATTGTCGAAGAAAAAATGGAAGGATGCGCTGACCGAGATCGGCGCCGAGTTTCAGCAGTTCGCCGGCCAGTACAAGGCGCTGGGCTGGCACGAGGCGATCGGCTCGTCCGGCACGCACAAGGCCATCGGCGAGATGTGCGCGGCAATGAAGCTGACCAAGGGCGCGATCACGGCGCAGGCGCTGCCGGCGCTGCGCGATGAGTTGCTCAAGGCCAAACGCATCGAAGACATCCAGCTGGCCGGCCTGGCGGCCGAACGGCGGCCAATCATCGCCGGTGGCATCTTGGTGCTGGAAGCTGCGTTCCAGGCGCTGGGTCTGGAGAAACTGATGGTCAGCAAGGCGGCGATGCGCGAAGGCATCCTGTACGACATGCTTGGCCGCGGCGGCGAAAACGATCCGCGCGACAGCTCGGTGGCCTCGCTGGTGCAGCGCTACGGGATCGACGAAGTACAGGCAGCACGCGTGGAAGCCACCGCCTGCCGCTTGTTCGACCAAGTCTGCGAATCCTGGCAACTGGATGGCGACGATGCGCAAGTGCTGCGCCGCGCCGCACGCCTGCACGAGCTGGGGCTGATCATTGCGCACAGCCAGTACCACGTGCACGGCAGCTATATCCTCGAGCACTCGGATATCGCGGGGTTTTCACGGCAGGAACAGCAGGTACTGGCCGCGCTGGTGCGCACGCATCGGCGCAATGTGCCCAAGACCGCCTTCGACGCCCTGCCCGACCGCGTGCTGCTGCCGACCCGGCGCAAGGCCGCGCTGCTGCGGCTGGCGGTGTTGCTGCACCGCGCGCATGATCCGGACCCGATTCCGACCCTGGAACTCACCGCCGACGACACCCAGCTGTCGTTGATCCTGTCGCAAAGCTGGATCGACTCGCGCCCGCTGCTGCGCGCCGACCTGATCGGCGAAGTCGACAGCATGGCCGGCCTGGGAATTGCGTTCAAACCGTTTG
This sequence comes from Xanthomonas sp. JL1, assembly GCF_038405005.1. Lineage (NCBI taxonomy): Bacteria > Pseudomonadati > Pseudomonadota > Gammaproteobacteria > Lysobacterales > Lysobacteraceae > Xanthomonas > Xanthomonas sp. JL1. Next base: position 9,057 of record NZ_JBBYGR010000068.1, read on the forward strand.
TGACCTGAGGCCGGGGGCCTCAGGCGGGATTGGAGAATCGGGATTCGCTCGAATCCAAAACTCCACCGTCCTCGCGATTCGTGCTGAAGAAATAATCTTGCTTTTGCGAATCCCTAATCTCCAATCCCGTCGCACGTGTCACTGCCACGTCTTACTAGCGCAACATCAATGCCATCGCCCTCCCGGAAGCTAGCCAAAACGGGAGAACGGGCATGCGCTACGCGATCGTTACCGAAACCTATCCCCCCGAGGTCAACGGTGTTGCGTTGACCGTGCACGGCCTGGAAACCGGCCTGCGCGCGCGCGGACACCAAGTGGATGTCGTGCGTCCACGCCAGAGCGCCGACACCACAGCGACCGATGCGCTACTGGTACGCGGTGCATCGCTGCCGCGCTACCCGGGATTGAAATTCGGCCTGCCGGCCACGCACCGTCTCGTACGTCATTGGCGCAGCACGCAACCGGATGCGATCTATGTGGCCACGGAAGGCCCCCTGGGCTGGTCGGCAATGCGCGCAGCACGCCGGCTCGGCATTCCGGTCGCCACCGGCTTCCACACCCGCTTCGACCAATACCTGCCCGATTACGGCGCCGCGTGGCTGCAGGGCACCGCGCTGCGCTGGATGCGGCGCTTCCACAACCAGGCCGAAGCCACGTTGGTGCCCACGCGCGAATTGCAACAGTTTCTGCGCGAAGACGGCTTCGAGCGCGTGCGATTGCTGGCGCGCGCAGTGGACAGCCAGCAATTCGATCCAGGTCGTCGCGATCTTGCATTGCGCGCGGACTGGGGCATCGAGGGCGAAGGCGTTGCCGCCATCTACGTCGGGCGCATCGCCAACGAAAAGAATCTGCCGCTGGCCGTGCGTGCCTTTCGCAATTTGCAGCAGATTCGCCCGAAAGCGCGCTTCGTGTGGGTGGGCGATGGCCCGGCACGCGAGAAGATTGCCCACGACAATCCGGACTTCATTTTCTGCGGCATCCAGCGTGGCGATGCATTGGCGCGTCACTTCGCCAGCGGTGATCTGTTCCTGTTCCCCAGCCGCAGCGAAACCTTCGGCAATGTGACCCTGGAAGCGATGGCCAGCGGCGTGGCGACAGTCGCTTTCGATTACGGCGCCGCACGCGAGTATCTGCGCAACGGCCATACCGGCGCGGCGGTAGATACCGACGAGGCCTTCATCCAGGCCGCCGTCGCACTCACCGAAGACGATGCACTGCGCCAGCGCATGGGCACGGCAGCGGCACAGGCGATGAAAAAACTGCATCCGGACAATGTGGTGTCCGATTTCGAAGCCTTGTTGCTGGGAATCAGCGCTGCACGGGGGCGTTATGTCGTCAACGCGGCTTGAGGTCTTGCGCGGTCACGAAGCGCGCTGGTGCCGACGCGCCAATCTGTGGTGCCGACGCAACCCGGTACGGCGCGTCTTCGCCTCCATCAGCCGTCTAGGCGACGGCGTGTTCTGGTACGCCTTGATGGGGTTGCTGGTGGTGCTCGACGGCATGCATGGCGTGCGTGCATCGGCGCACATGGCCGCCACCGGCGTGCTTGCATTGACGCTATACAAGGCGCTCAAACGCTGGACCCGGCGTCCGCGCCCGTATGCGGCGGACGTGCGCATTCGCGCCTGGGTGGCACCGCTGGACGAGTTCAGCTTCCCCTCCGGCCACACGTTGCATGCGGTGTCCTTCAGCATCGTGGCACTGGCCTATTATCCCTGGCTCGCCCCTTTGCTGGTGCCGTTTTCGGCCGGCGTGGCGCTTTCGCGCGTGGTACTGGGGCTGCACTATCCCAGCGACGTACTCGCCGCCACGGTGATCGGTGTGCTGCTGGCGAGCCTGTCGCTGTGGGGGCTGCCGGTGGTGTTGGGCTAAGCGCCAGCCATGGCGAGGCGCGGCTGACTGACAGGCAGGCGGAAAGAGAGACCGACGAGCAACCCGGACGGAACCAAGCAGGCAGCAGCGCTTCTTCGCCTCACCCTTCTCCCTGCGGGACATTGTCCTACTTGATGGGGGAGAAGGCGCCCTGCAGGGACGGATGCGGGTAGGTGCGAGGCCTCATGCACTTGCCGTCGATTGGTCTGGCACGATCAATTGTTCTTGCACGGAGGTTGATAATGAAACCGTATGGCGCAGCGGTGCGACTTCAGCGTGTGGCTTCGCCCCGTACCTTCACTCCTACCCTCTCCCGCAGGGAGAGGGGCGAGCTGCGAGCTGCCTTTCGCTCTTGACGATAGCCGCTGCGCATGACGCTCTGGTGCCGAGTCATGCTCACGAGCGCCACGCCTGCGTGACCACTGATCAGAGGCATCAGACGTCGGGCATTGGGCAACTGACACGGATCGCCAGTCGCTTCGAAGCCAATGACTGACGCGTGCCACCAATAGCAGATCGACAAGCCCAACTTCTGATACCAAATCACTTATCAACCGTGATCCGCCAATCTCGACTCTCCACTCCCGAATCACAAATCTCGCATCCTTGCCCCTGACCGCCCCGCGCTGCCGCCGTACAATGGCGCAATGACCACCCTGTTCATTTCCGACCTGCATCTGGATCCGGCCCGGCCGGCGATTACCGAGTTGTTTCTGGATTTCCTGCGCACGCAGGTGCGGGGCAGCGACGCGCTCTACATCCTGGGCGACCTGTTCGAAGCCTGGATCGGCGACGACACCCCGTCCACGGCCGCCGATGCGGTGGCGGTGGCGCTGCATGCGGTCGCCGATGCCGGCGTGCCGGTGTTCTTCATGGCCGGCAACCGCGACTTCCTGGTGGGCGAAACCTACGCACAGCGCGCGGGCTTCCGCATCCTGCCCGACCCCACCGTGATCGATCTATACGGGCACACCACGCTGCTGATGCACGGCGACCTGCTGTGCACCGACGACACTGCCTACCAGGCGTTTCGCGCACAGACGCGCGATCCGGTATTTCAGGCGCAGTTCCTGGCCCAGCCGCTGGCCGCACGCGTGGCGTTCGCGCAGCAGGCGCGCGCGGCCAGCCAGGCGCGCCATGCAGAACTCAAGCAGGGCGACCAGTCGAACGTTGAAACCGTCACCGACGTCTCGCCGGCCGAAGTGGAAGCCACCTTCGTGCGTTACGGGCTGGATCGGCTAATCCACGGCCACACGCATCGCCCTGCCATCCACACCGTACAGGCCGGCGGCAACACCTGCACGCGCATCGTGCTGGGCGACTGGTACGAACAAGGCTCGGTCTTGCGTTTGGATGCCGATGGTGTGTCGCTGGAGCAGTTCGCGCTGTAAGGCAGCGCATCCACACGCTGTGCCTGCAACGCAAGACACCGTGACGCTGAATGACATGCGCGCGCCGGGTCATCTCAAGCGCGCCTTACGCGACCGCCTCGCCGCTACGCAACGGCTGTCGTGGCGCTTGCTGACATCTGCGCGCAGTCAGTCTGCACTGGATCAATGACCACAAAGCATCACTGCATGCTTCGCGCACGCTGCGCGTAGTCGAAGAAATCCGCATTTACTACGTCGTACCACAGCAACGTGCCATCGGCCTGCACGCGGAAACGGTCGCGTACCGGGCTGGTCTGCGGATCACCGGGGCAACCGTCGCCGTGGCGTTCGCGCACTGCAAAATCGAAAGCGTCAGGCGAAGGCGCATCGCCTTCCTCGGCCATGATCCCGATGCAGTTATCCGGGTACACATGGTCGCTCTGCAAACGGGCTTCAAGCACATGCAGCGCGCGGGTTTGCGCGTCCTCACTGGCGGGCGCTGCAGGCGCGGTAACGGCAGGCTTGGGCTGCGTGGCAACGGGCTCGGCCGGTTGCTGCTTGCATCCGGCAACCGCCAGTGCGGCCAGGCAGACAAGCGCATAACGCAGGGGCGTGGACATGAAGGCTCCGCTCGACAAGACAGGGCCGGCAGTGACCGGCGGTGCGCCTAGTCTGCGCGATCCACGCGCGTGGGTGTAGCGTAAAAACGCCCGGCACGTGCGGTGCCGGGCCAGGTTTGGATCACTCCACGAGACTGAACGGAAGCCGGCAATCGTGGCCTTGGTGTTGACCAGCGCGCGTTGGTTGTCGGCGGTGCTGGCATTGCCCATGGGCACGCCGTTGTAGCTGATGTTGGGGTTAGACCAACAGTGCAGCCGGAGCAGTCGGTGGCGGCGGCACTGCGGCTTGGCGCAGGCCCGGTTTGATAGAGCGGTTTGCCGGCAGCGACGGCCGAACCGGCCAGGCACATGACGATCAGACCCACCGCGGTGCACATCGACTTCGACTTCATCGTCTTTCTCTCCTAAGACATGAAAGTTACGGATGTGAAACTCCTGCCCCCTGCCCACGGGACGCCATCAGGGCGCGTTGCACCGGACCGAATGCAGGTTGTTGCAATAGAAAATTACGGTTCTGCGATGTTTGCCGACGCCTGGATGCGATTCCAGCAGCGATCACGCAGGATCCATCGCACAGTCCTGCGGAAAAAAACGCGGTCTATCTGGGCCATGTCGAACAAGCGCTAGCCGCATTGATGCGTAACACAGCGACATCGCGTCGTTATGGAGATCGCTCTGCATGGACCTGTTCGCCTTCGCCACGCGATGGGCTGCGCGAATCTTCCCTATGGTGCAAGACACCGCGGCGCCTGTCGTATCGGCGCCGGCGGCTCGCGCCGGGTCGTCCTGGAAGGATCGAACTCATCCGCCGAGCATCGCCAGGCGCGCTCAGGTGACACGGCGCCAGCGCACGAACGCGCAAGAAAAATTCAGGACATAAGCTACGACTGCTTAGAGCGGCGAATAAAACGACTGCGCTCACCGCCAAGCCGGCGCGGCCGGTGCTCGGAATCGGCATGTACCAACTCGTACACTGCGGTTCTGAGCGCGCCGTCCGCGCCCACCTGACAGCTGCTCGCTTCGTTTTGTGAGCCGCTCTTATTCGCTACGCAGACACCGCCGCCACGCTCAGCCAGCCTGCTCCACCAAATCGGCCAGCTCGTCTTCGTCGAAACCGGCAAGCAGGCGCGCCTGCAGATTGAACGGCCCATGCAGATAGCCGCCAGCGTATTGGCGCAGCAACGCCTTGAAACGTGCGCGTGGCTCGACGCCGGCCTGCTCGCAATACCACCGGTACCAGCGCGAACCCGCGGCGACGTGCGCCACTTCTTCGCGCAGGATGGTTTCGAGCACCTCGGCAGTGGCTGCGTCGCCGAGCAAGCGTAGTTTGACGATCATCGCCGGCGTCACATCCAGGCCGCGCGCTTCGAGCACGCGCGGCACCAGGGCCATGCGGGCCAGGCCGTCGTGCGCGGTTGTCTCGCACATTTCCCACAGCCCGTTATGTGCGGCGAAGTCGCCGTAGTCGCGGTCGTGCGCCTGCAAGCGCGCGCGTAACAGCATGAAATGCCGCGATTCGTCATCGGCCACCGCCACCCAATCGGCGTAGAACGCTTGCGGCAGACCGCGGAAGCGATACACCGCATCCCAGGCCAGATCGATGGCATTGAGTTCGATATGCGCAATGGCATGGATAAATGCGGCGCGCCCTTCTGGCGTACCCAATCCGCGGCGTGGCAACTCGCGCGGATGCACCAGCGGCGGCGTCGGCGGACGGCCCGGCATGCGAATCGGATCCGGCGCAGGCGCTGTCGGATTGATCGCAAGACGGCCTGCGCGAAAGGCTGCTGCGTAGTGTTGGGTCAACGCGACTTTCTGCAGCGGGTCGGCCTGGTCAAGACACAGGCGAGCAGCATCGAACACATCGGTGCTTTCGAATAGACCGATGCTCATGATGTCGGCCACAGCAGATGATGGCCCGCTGCAGAAACGCAGCGCACCGGCATGCGCTTACACGCGTTTTGCCTTGCACAGCCAGCCGGCAGCGCCAGCCCGGCGGGCGCGACCAATCGGCCGCGTCGCCGCGGTAATTCAGGCGCGACGACGCTTCTTGGCATCGTCCGAGCGCAGCTGCTGGATGCGTTCGAAATATCCCGGCTCGATGCCGGTGATGTACTCGCCGTTGAAGCACGAAGAGTCGAACTGCTTGATGTCCGGATTCCCTTCGCGCACCGCCACTTCCAGGTCTTCCAGATCCTGGTAGATCAGCCAGTCGCAGCCCAGAAACTCCTGGATTTCCAGCTCGCTGCGGCCATGCGCGATGAGCTCTTCGGCCGCCGGCATGTCGATGCCGTAGATGTTGGGGTAACGCACCGGCGGCGCAGCCGAGGCCAGGTACACCTTGCGCGCGCCGGCGTCGCGCGCCATCTGCACGATCTGCCGGCTGGTGGTGCCGCGCACGATCGAATCGTCGACCAGCAACACCACACGGTTGCGGAATTCCAGGTGGATCGGGTTGAGCTTGCGGCGTACCGATTTCTGCCGTTCGCCCTGCCCCGGCATGATGAAGGTGCGGCCCACGTAACGGTTCTTGACGAAGCCCTCGCGGTACTTCACGCCGAGCACGTTGGACATCTCCAGCGCCACATCGCGCGAGGTGTCCGGGATCGGAATGATGGTGTCGATATCATGATTCGGGCGCAGGCGCAGGATCTTTTCGCCCAGCTTCAGGCCCATGCGCATGCGCGCCTTGTGCACCGAGATGTTGTCGATCATCGAATCGGGACGGGCGAAATACACGTACTCGAAAATGCACGGCGCGTTGTTGGTCGGCGAAGCGCAGATTTCCGAAAACAGCTCGCCGCGCGCCGTAATCACCAACGCTTCGCCCGGGCGCACGTCGCGCACGCGCTGATACCCCAGGATGTCGAGCGCTGCCGATTCGGAAGACACGATGTATTCGGCGCCTTCGGCATGCTCGCGCTTGCCCAGCACCAGCGGGCGGATGCCGTGCGGGTCGCGGAACGCGACCAGGCCCAGGCCCAACACCACGCTGACCACCGCGTAGCCGCCCTTGCAGCGGCGGTGCACGCCGGCCACCGCGCGGATGGCCGCTTCGGGGGTAAGCATGCGCTGCGCGTCCAGCTCGTAGGCGAACACGTTCAACAGCACTTCGCTGTCCGAATCGGTATTGATGTTGCGGCGGTCGGCTTCGAACACTTGCTGGCGCAAGGCCTCGGTGTTGATCAGGTTGCCGTTGTGCGCCAGCGCGATGCCATAAGGCGAGTTGACATAGAACGGCTGCGCCTCGTCCATGCCTTCCGAACCTGCGGTCGGGTAACGGCAATGCGCGATACCGACGCGGCCTTCCAGCACCGCCATTTTCTTTTCGTCGAAGACGTCGCGGACCAGGCCATTGGCCTTCTGCACCCGCAGGCGCGTGCCATCTGCGGTGGCGATGCCTGCGGCGTCCTGCCCACGATGCTGCAGGACGGTCAGGCCGTCATACAGCTGCCCGGCGACGTTCTGGTTGCCGACAATACCGACGATGCCACACATGGTGCGCGTTCTCCGCTTCGGCTTGCGCCGTTACTGTGAAGGTGGCCGTGCCTGGCCTGGGGACTCGACCCGAGCCGGGTCGCTTTCTCCGCCGCGAACCTGCGCCGGATCGATGTTGGCCGGCATCGCCTGGGTCGAATCGCGTCCGTCGCGAGCCGTCTTGGCGGGTTTGCCGAGCGCACGCGTGATGGTGTCGCTCAGCCCGGAACCGCCAAGTGCCTTGCCCAGGTCCGTATTATCGCCTGCCGAATGCAACTTCCCCAACTCCGTTGGCAAGTCGCCGAGCTCCATTGATGGCATTTCCATCGACGGCATCCGCCAGGCCGGCAATTGCGCCCGCATCCAGCCTGCGCCCGGCTGCAGCATGGGCAGCAGCACCGACTGGCGCCATGCCGCCTCGCGCGGCAGTGGGGTGAAGCCCATCAGCAGCACCAGCACGCTGGCCAGAAACGCCCCGCGCACCACGCCCAGGACGAAGCCGAGCATGCGGTCGGTGCCGCCGAGCTTGATCGCCTCCACGCCCGCGCGGATCACCATGCCGATCACCGCAACGCTGATCAACACGCCGACGAACACCATCGCGTAACCGCCGAACGATTCGGTGGCAGAGGGATGCTTGCCATCGGCCAGCCAGTGCGCGGCCGCGCCGCCGAACATGAACGTGGCCCAGCCGGCCAGCAACCAGGACAAGGTGCCGACCACGATGGCCACAAAACCGCGCAGCAAGCCCAACAACGCCGACACCAGAATGATCACGCCCAGCACCATGTCGATCATCGGCAAGCTCTCAGCGCGGCGCGTACGCCGCTAGTGCAATCTGGCTCGGTAGTCATTGCCCTCCCCTCCATGGGTGCGAGGCGTTCGCAATTCCAGTGCCTGCGGGCTGCGCAGTGCAGGCAGTTAGCCGACACATGACGGCGCGCCAGCAACGCAGTGGACGGGCGGCTGCCACGTCCGCAGTGGCCGCGTGTGCTTGCAGCTGGTACAGACATTACGGATGTGGCCGCACCATGCCGGAAATCCCGACCTTGGCTGCCACCTGGGCACGCAACTGTTCGGCATCGCCGCGATTGGCGACCGGGCCGACACGCACGCGGTTGAGCGCGCCCTTGTCGGTCCGCACCTGTTCGACGAAGGCGCTGAAGCCGGCAGCGCGCACACGGTCGCGCAAGGCGTCGGCGTCTTCGGCGCGCGCGAACGCACCCAGCTGTACTGCAAAACCGACCGCACTGGCCGCAGGCGCTGCCGGTGCGGTGGCCACCGGCTTGGCAGGCTCAGGCTTGGCAGCCACTTCCGGCTTGGCGGCTGCAGGCGGAGCGGTTGAAGGCTTGGTGACTTCAGGCTTGGCCGGCACGGGCTTGGGCGCTTCAGCCGGCTTGGGCGCGGCGGCGATCGGCTTGGCAGGCTCCGGCGGCAGGCTTTCGGTCTTGGTCGGTGCCGTGGTGCTCGCGGCGGCTACGCTGCTGCTTGGCTTGGTGGCCGGTGCGTGCACGGGCGGGGTGGCCACAGGCGCCGGAGCGGCGGCGTTGGCATCCAACGTCACCACCTGGGCGTTCACGTCGCTGCGCACTTTCACTGCCTGCAGGCGCGCCGATTCGGCCTGGGCCTGGTCGGCGTACGGCCCAACGCGCACGCGCCAGGCCGGGCGGCCGTTGATCTGGGTTTTTTCGCTGAAGCCGGGCAACTGCGCCTGCTTGAGTCGCGCAATCACCGCATCGGCATCGGCACTGGTGGCGTAGGCGCCGAAATTGACCGCGTAATTGCCGGCGGCCACTTCCGGTGCGGAAGGCGTGCTGGACGGGGCGGCCAGATCGGCGGCATCGGGGTTGTTCTGCACCGACGCCGGCGCACCGGCCATGCCCAGCGCGCCACCGGCCGGCGCATTGCCAGGGGTGACCAGCGGCAATTCGTGGGTTTCGAACTCGCCCTTGGCAGGTGCTGCAGGTGCCTGGAGCGGCACATCGGCCACACCGCTCGACGGCGCGGGGCCCTTGACCAGCATCGGCAGGAAGATCACGGCAAGCGCCACCAGAACGATGGCGCCAATCAGTCGCTGTTTCAGAGCAGTATCCACGGAAGAGACGAGAGGCGGCGTGGCGGGGTGCCGCGGCGATTATAAGGCCGGCGCCACCTCGACGACCTCAACAGGCTGAATGAAGTGCGCTAAGCGCGTCGGCCACGGTGTGAAACGAGCCGAACACCAGCACGCGGTCGCCGGGGCTGGCTGTGGCCAGGACCGCCTCCACTGCGCTGGCAACGTCGCGGTGACACAGCGCCTGCGCGGCGGCAGTCCCTTGCAGGCGTGCGTGCAGCGCCTGCGCCGATTGTCCACGCGCGCCCTCCAGCCCCGCCAATGCCCAGTGGTCGATTTGCGCAGCGACTGCCTCCACCACGCCCACGACATCCTTGTCGGCAAGAGCAGCGTAGATCGCGTAGGTGCTGCCGGCGTGCGCCTGCGCACCGAGCGCGGCGGCCAGCGCGCGTGCGGCCTGTGGGTTGTGGCCGACATCCAGCAACACCTGAAGGCCATCGACCGCAAGGCGCTGCAATCGCCCGGCCACTTGCGCGTTGCCGATGCCCTGCACCCAAGCTGCAGCGGGCACCTCCACCGGCAACGCCTGCAATGCGGCGATCGCAGCGGCTGCGTTGGCCAGCTGTACCGGCGCGTGCAATGCCGGCATCGGCAATTCCAATGTCACTGCCACATCGCGCCAGCGCCATTGCGGCGCGTCGGATTGCGGGTTTTCGGGGTGCTGCACCTCAATCGGCTCGAAGAAATAATCGCTGCCGGCACGGATCGCATTGGCACCCAGCTGGTAGGCGCGCCGCAACACGCTGGATGGCGGGTCGATCTCGCCCAGCACCACCGGCTTCCAGGCGCGCATGATGCCGGCCTTCTCGGTGCCGATGGCCTCGCGGTCTTCGCCCAGCCAATCGGTATGGTCGATGTCGACGGTGGTGATCACCGCCACATCCGCATCGACGATGTTGACCGCATCCAGGCGCCCGCCCAGGCCGATTTCCAGCACCGTCAGATCCAGCGCGGCGCTCTGGAACAGCCACAAGGCCGCCAACGTGCCGAATTCGAAATAGGTCAGCGCGGTGTCGCCGCGCGCTGCCTCTACCGCAGCAAACGCATCGACCAGCTGCGCGTCGCTGGCCTCCTCGCCGTCGATACGCACGCGCTCGTTGTAGCGCAGCAGATGCGGCGAGGTGTAGGCACCGATCTTCCAGCCGGCAGCACGCCCGATCGCCTCGATAAAGGCCACGGTCGAGCCCTTGCCATTGGTCCCGCCCACGACGATGGCATGCTTGGCTGGCGCTGCGATCTGCAGGCGCGCAGCCACCTCGCGCACGCGCTCCAATCCCATCGCGATACTGCTGGGGTGTTGCTGCTCGATGTAGGCGAGCCACTCGGAGAGTGTGGTGGGGGTGGTCATGGGGTTACCTGATGCCGTGCGAGCGAGATTATCGCGCGCGTGACGCCAGCGTGGCCTACCAACGGTCGCAACACTGGATGCATTGCCTGGGCAGATGGCGCTGGCGAGGCAACGCACCTTAGAGCGGCTAACAAAGCTACTGCACAGCCGTCAGGCGGGCGCGGTCGGTGCTCGGAATCGGGATGGACCACGCGTCCACTGCGGTTCTGAGCGCGCCGCCCACACCCAACTGACGACTGCTCGCTACGTCCTGCCAGCCGCTCTTGGTTTGCTGACGGGCACTGGTGCGCATGAGGCAAAGATGAAATCGCAAGCCATGGCTTGAGCGACCACCTCACGCCATCCGTCAGGACGGCAGGTCACGACCCAATCACTGATGGGTGGCATTGAGATGAAGATTGCGCACTGTGGAGCCAGCAGCGGAGCGTTTTCCCTCGATCACTGCCTGTCCATGTCCGCCACCCAAATCAGGAGCTTCACCAACCAACATGCAAAGCCGTTGCGGGGCCCCACGCGGCAGGGGTCCACGGTTACCGCATGCGGGCATGGCAAACTCCCGGACGCCGAGCGGACCACGACATCTTCTGAGGACACATCGCCAAAGACTTCTGTCCATACCCAGGGACCGAGTCTGACGATCAATGCCCATCCCAGCATCGCAACGACGCTGCCCAGCAACGACCATCGGAACACGACGCTGCCGACACCATGTCCTTCGATCTGACGTTGAAGCCGGCCAGTTGCATTGGCCCAGAGCAACAAGGAAAAAACATCGCAACTGCAACACATGCGACCACAAAGGTCAGATCGACCAATGCATTCGTCGGCGGAAGAACCCTGGAGTAGTGGACCAACAGAAAAAAACGAGAATGCCAGAAAGAGGCAGACGCGCTGCAGACGTCCTGTGTCTCGCAACATGCCTATGATGACTCGTCTCCGTCCTGGTAGACCTGCGCTGAGGTTGCCAGAGGCTACAACGCCCGATGCTTGGCCTCACCAAAGAACGGTGTGTGGTGGGCGCAGTCGTTGAGGCGGACCACTTCGAGGTGCTCGACGTCATCGCCTTCGAGCAGATTGAGCGTGGTCGGGGCCTGGCGGAAGCTCCACAGCTTGCACAGCGGCAGCCCCAGGATATTGCACAGGATCACGCGATTGACCGCATCGTGTGCGACCACCAGCAAGGTGTCGTCGGCGCCCAGTCCATCGGCGGCGCGCACCAGGCCGCGCCAGCTGCGGTCCAGCACCTGACGCAACGATTCGCCGCCCGGCATCAGCACGGTGTCGGGCTCTTCGCGCCAGGCGCGCAAACGTGCTGGATCCTTGTCGTTGATCTCGCTGGCCAGCAGGCCCTCCCACTCGCCGTGCGCAATTTCCTGCAGATCGGCATCGGTCTGCAACAGCGCCTCGCGCGACGCGCCCAGCGCAGCCTTGGCAGTGGCCTGCGCACGCGACAGCGGCGACGCCACTGCGCGATCGATCTGCAGCGCGTGTAGCCGTTCGCCCAACGCGCGCGCCTGACCTTCGCCAACCGGCGACAGCGGAATATCGATCTGGCCCTGGTAACGGCCTTCGGCGTTCCACGGCGTCTCGCCGTGACGAGCAAGCAGGATGCGCATGCGCTGGGAGTTCCTTGGGGGGAGGGACCGGCTCGCCGCAGCGAAACCGGACCGCATCATACCCCTGACGCCGCCCCGCCGGCCGCCCGCGTCAGCGCACGCCGAGTTCCTTCAACAGCTGTGGCGCCGGGGCGACTTCGGTCATGATCCAGCGCAGATAACGACTATCTACGGCGATCATGCGGGTCATTGCCGGGTCGAAGACCCAGTTGCTGCTCACCGACTCCCAATTTCCGTCGAACGCCAGGCCGACCAGCTTGCCCTGCGCGTCCATGACTGGCGAACCGGAGTTGCCGCCGGTGATGTCCAGGTCCGACAGGAAGTTGACCGGCACCGTGCCCAGGCGCTTATCTTCCAGGCCGGCATAGCGCTTGGCCTTGACCGCATCCAGCAGGGCCTTGGGCGAATCGAACGGATCGGCGCCGGTGTCCTTGGCGGCCACTCCCTCCAGGGTGGTGAACGGCGTGTAGGCCACACCATCCTTGGGGGTGTAGCCCTTGACGTTACCGAAGGTGATGCGCAGCGAGGAATTGGCGTCCGGATAGACGAACTCACCCTGGCTCTTCTTGTAGTCCGCCAGCGCCTGCAGATAGCGCGGACGCGCCAGCAGTTCTTCGCCTTCACGGCGCTTTTCGTCGCGCTCGATCTGCAGTAGCGACGGCATCAGCGCCACCGCATAGCGCAGCGCCGGATCGTCGCTGGCCTCGAACGCGGCGCGGTCGGCATGCAGCCACTTCAAGCGTTCTTCCGTGCTGCCAAGCTTGGTGCCGGTCAGTCGCGCCGCAGCGGCCTGCGCGTCGGCGCCGGCCAGCCATTGGTCCAGCGCCGGCAAGCGCTGCGCGGCGGGCAGCTTCAGGTACTGATCGAACCAGTAGCGCTGCAACTGCCCATCCATCGAGGCAACGTAACGACGCTCCATCTGCTTCTGCGCGCCCTCGATCTCCGGCAAGTCGCGCGCTTGGTAGCCTGGTTCGCGCTCGGCGTCAGGCTTGGCGCGTTCGATTGCCAGGCGGTACAGCGACAGCGCGCTGCCGAGCACACCGGTACGGCGCATCTGGCGCAGGATCAAGTCGCGGTCGCGGGTGGCCTTGGCCTGCTCGTCCAGTGCCAGCAGTTGCGTATGTGCCTGCAGCGCGGCGCGGCCGTCGCGGCCCTGGCGCTTGAGCCAGGCCAGCACCGCGCGTTCTTCGGCCTGCTTCTGCCTGGCCGCGTCGATGCGCTTGAAACCCTGCAGCTGGCCTTCGTAGTTCTTGGCGGCGTTGTTCCAGCTGGCCATGGCTGCGGCGTACTTCACCTGGATGTCCGGGTCCTGCTTGCCGGCCTGCTCGACCAGCGCAATCAGCTCGCGGTACTGCCGTCCGGCGGTGGGATACGCCCAGTTGGCGGTGTTGTCGAATTCGGCGGCCAGCGCGTAGCGATTGGTGCGGCCGGGATAGCCGGCCACCATCACGAAGTCGCCAGCGCCCAGCGGCTGGTCGGCAAATTTCAGGAAGTGCTGGGGCCGGTACGGCACGTTGTCCTTGGCATAGGCGGCGGGCTTGCCGTCCTTGCCGACATAGGCGCGGTAGAACGAGAAATCGCCCGTGTGGCGCGGCCACATCCAATTGTCGATGTCGCCGCCGAATTTGCCGATCCCCGATGGCGGCGCGTAGGCCAGGCGCACGTCGCGGATCTCCAGGGTGCGGAACAAGCGGTAGGTATTGCCGCCTGAAAAGCTATACAGCTCGCAGCGGTAACCGGTCTCGGACTCGCAGGCCGCGACCTGTGCCTTGTCGAACGTTTCCAGCGCCTGGGTACGCTTGAGCGCATCGCTGCCGGCGCCGACGATCGCCGCCTTCGCCTGCGCGGTGACGTCGGTGATGCGGTCCAGCACGTAGATGCGCGCGTTCGGTCCGGCGCTCAGTTCCGCGCCGGCACTGGTGGCGCTAAAACCGTCGCGTATCAAATTCTTCTGCGCAGTGGAGTTGAGCTGGATCGCGCCGTAGGCGCAATGGTGGTTCGTCACCACCAGCCCTTGCGGCGACACGAAACTGGCGGTGCAGCCGCCCAGCGACACCACGGCGCCCATCGGATCGCCGGTCAGGTCGGCCAGTTGTTGCGGCGACAGACGCAGGCCGGCTTGCTGCAGTGGGCCGGCAATCTCCGGCAGTTGTTGTGGAACCCACATTCCCTCGCCGGCTTGTGCAGATGACGCCACTGCCAGCGTGGCCAGCATGGAAACAGCGAACAGGTTTGGACGCATCGAAAGCCCCAGAGTCATTTTCGTTACAGTGTAACGCCAGTGTCTGCGGCGCAACCCATGACTGATGGCAGGGTCTGCGCGCACGCTCTCGACACGCAGATACGGCGGCGCGCAGCACGCGCCAGTTGATCGGCCTGCAGCGTGCGGGGCTGGGCGTGGGCCGCGCTTAGACGCGGCAGAACGCGGGATCGCTGCGACCGGGCCTGCCGGTTTCCAGATGCCCGGCCAGCCGGCGACGGAAGGCGCTACCCGGTTGCTCGACTACAAGGTCGTACCAGTGGTCGCTGGCGGCGAGCGCGAAGCGAATGGTCTCGCGCTGACCTGCGGCCAGCCGCAACGTGCGCGCGGTTGGATCTGCGTAGTCCAGCGCACGCAGCTGCAAGGTGCATGCGCGCTGCCCCGCATTGCCGATCTCCAGCACCAAGGCGTCGCCATCCTGCCGCGCGTCCACCCACGGCACTGCCGATGGAGGGGAAGCCTGCGACACCTCGCCCGCGAATTCGCGCAAAAAGCCATTCGGCCCATGCAAACGCATGGGCGTACGCACCGTTCTGCGTGGCATCGACCGGCGCATCATCCAGCTGCGTGCCGGGTAGCACCGTGTAGTACCACGGGCCGCCGTTGGCAGCGCTGCTGTAAACGTTGAACGCCGCTGCAGCTGCGCCGCTGTTGACGAACTGCAATTGCAGGCCGGTGGCAGCGTGCACGCGTGCGTGCACTTGCAATGCGTATGGCAATGCGCGCGCGGGACGTTGTCCTGACTCCTGTTTCGGCATCGTTGCGGCGGTGGGCGGAACCGGCAGCGGTTTATCGCGCACGGCAGCTGTGCGTGCGCGATAGTCATCGACCGACGGCAACGCACTCAATGCCGAATCGTCCGGCTTGCGAAAGTCGAACACACTGGTGAGATCGCCACTGACCGCACGCCGCCATGGGCTGATGTTCGGCTCGGCCACGCCGAAGCGCCGTTCCAGCAAGCGCAACACCGAGGTGTGATTGAACACCTGCGAGTTGACCCAGCCACCGCGCGTCCAAGGTGAAATCACCAGCATCGGCACGCGAATGCCCAGGCCGATCGGCAAGCCGTCGTAGACCTCGCCACGCGTGTCGACATTGCTGCGCCCCATGCGTGCGTCCAGTGCCGGCAATGGCGCGGGCACATGATCGAAGAAGCCGTCGTTTTCGTCGTAGTTGATGATCAGCGCGGTCTTTGCCCACACCTCGGGGTTGGCGGTGAGCGCAGCGATCAAACGCGCCACCAGCGACTCGCCATACGCAGGCGGTGCTTCCGGATGTTCGCAATATGCGGTGGGCGGAATGACCCACGATACTTGCGGCAAACGATTGGCCTGCACATCGGCAGCGATTGCGGCAACCAGATGCTCGGCCTGGGTGATGACGGCATTTTCAGCAGTGGAACCGGGAACGCATGCACGGGCACGCTGGTAACGTTCGTCGTCGGTGTGCAGATCGCGATAGTGCGAAAAATACGCCAGCGAATTGCAGCCGAAGTTGTCGTATTCCTGATAGACGCGCCAGTCCACGCCGGCCGCCTGCAGATGCTGCGCGTACGTGGTCCACTCCAACGCCGCGTAACCGGGCTTGTCGCGCGCCATATCGGCGGTCCAGTTGCTGTCGTCGGCGTTGGTCACTGCTTGCGCACCGAAGTTGCCCATGCTCTGGCCGCTGGTACCGGTGAACAGATACATGCGATTAGGATTGGTCGGCCCGTGCAGCGAGCAGTAGTAGCCATCGCAAATGGTGAACGCGTCGGCAAGCGCGTGGTAGTACGGGATGTCATGACGCTGGAAATATCCCATCGTCAATTCGCCCTTGTACGGCACCCACGCATCGTATTCGGCCCAGCGTGCCGGGTCTTGCCCATGGCCGGCCTTCCAGGAGTGATCCAGGCTTTTGATCAAGGGCGCGCAGGTAGTTTGCGAATCGAACGCAAACGGCAGCAGACGTCGTCCATCGGCTGCGGGCTGACTCCATACCGGGTGACCGTCGCGCAGCTGCAGCGCGCGCGGATCGCCGAACCCACGCACGCCACGTAACACGCCAAAGTAATGATCGAACGAGCGGTTTTCCTGCATCAGGATCACCACATGCTCGAGATCGCGCAGCGTGCCGGTACGCGCGTTGGCTGGCAGCGCAAACGCATTGCACCGTGCGTCCGCTCTCAGCCGTGCCCGAACAGGACTCCCCCCCATGATTTCCACTCGTCGCTTTCATGTCACTCCGCTGGCGCTCGCCCTGGCAACGCTGCTTCCCGTCGTCGCGCAGGCCGCGTCGCCGGCCGAACCGTTTACTGTTGCTCCTGCAGCGGAAGCAGCGGCGCCCGCCGATGCCGCCACCAATGCCACGCAGCTGGATGCAATCAATGTGGTATCGCAAGGCAGCACGCGCCAGGTGCAGCGCATCAGCCGGCAGGATATCGAGCAGCTGACACCCGGCAGCAGCGCATTCAAGGCGGTGGAGAAACTACCGGGCGTGCAGTTCCAGTCGGCCGATCCGTTTGGCACGTACGAGTGGTCCACACAGGTCACCTTGCATGGCTTCGATCAAAGCCGCCTGGGTCATACGCTCGACGGCATTCCGCTCGGCAACATGAGCTACGGCGTGACCAATGGCTTGCACATCACGCGCGCCATCATTTCGGAAAACCTCGGTTCGGTGGAGATTGCGCAAGGCGCCGGCGCACTTGGCACAGCGTCCAACACCAATCTCGGCGGCACGATGCAGTTCTACTCGGCCGATCCGCAGACCACCCCGGGTGCGCGGTTGGTACAGACGATGGGCAGCGACGCAACGCGGCGTACCTTCGTGCGCGCTGACACCGGCGATCGCGATGGGCTGTCGGCATATCTGTCTTACGCCAATGCCAGCACCGACAAGTGGAAGGGCGACGGCGATCAAACATCCGAGCAGGCCAATCTCAAGACGGTATACCAATGGGGCGACGGCAACCGTCTGAGCCTGTTCGTGGATACCTCGCGGCGCAAGGAATACGA
Organism: Xanthomonas sp. JL1; assembly: GCF_038405005.1. NCBI lineage: Bacteria > Pseudomonadati > Pseudomonadota > Gammaproteobacteria > Lysobacterales > Lysobacteraceae > Xanthomonas > Xanthomonas sp. JL1. Next base: position 26,729 of record NZ_JBBYGR010000068.1, read on the forward strand.
CTACATGGATCTGTCGTTGACCAGCCAGCGCGCGCTTGGCTGGGACTACGATTACCTGCAGCCGGATTGGGCCACCGCCGTGCAGATGGCACGCGCGTATCAGAACACCGGCGCCACCAGCGGCGTGGCGAACGGCTACCCGCAATCGCTGGCCGGCCTGCCCAGCGACTACAGCTGGCTCGATGCCATGTATTACGCCGGCGGCGGCTTGCGTCGCGACAACCTGGCGGGCTTGTCGGGCACGTTCGTGTTTGGCGGCGCCACGCTCGATGGCAGTGGGTACTACCACGGTAATCGTGGCGAAGGCCAATGGGTGACGCCGTACGTGCGCACCTCCGCAGACATTCCATTGTCGATGCGCACCACCGACTACCGCCTGGATCGCTTCGGCGGCACCAGCGCATTGAAATGGTCATGGGGTAATCACGACCTGGAAGTGGGCGCCTGGGCAGAGAACGCGCGCACCTCGCAGGGCCGCAATTACTTCGCGCTTGGCAACGAGGGGCAGACCTCGCTGTACAACGTTTACGAAGCACAGATCCCGTTCCGCCGCGATTTCCTGCAGCGCTACACCACGCAGACGCGCATGCTGTATCTGCAGGACACCGTGCGCCTGCTCGACGATCGCCTTACGCTGAATTACGGCGCAAAAGCGCTCAGTACCACCACGCGCGCGCAATCGCTGGTGCCGACCACCGCACTGGCGCAAGGCCGCATTCCCGCCGAAGATCATTTCCTGCCGCAGGTGGGCGTGAACTACAAACTCGACGAGCGCCAGGACCTCTACGCGTCCTTTAGCAAGAACATCGCCGCCTTCGGCTTCACCCCGTTCGCCACCTCGCAGGCCGCCTTCGACCGCAGCCGCTCCACGCTGGAGCCGGAAGAATCGCAGACCGTGCAGGTGGGCTATCGCGTGCAGGATGCGCAGTTCCAGCTGTCGGCCGATGCCTACTTCACCAGGTTCTCCAATCGCCTGCTGACCACCTCGCCGTGCACCGCGGTGCAGACCTGCGCCGCGATCCTCAGCAACATCGGCGCAGTGCATAGCGCCGGTGCGGATCTGGCACTGATGTGGCACCCGACCGAAGGCTTGAGCTGGTTGAACTCGCTCTCCTGGAACCGCTCGCGTTACCAGGACAATTACCTCAACAACGGTGTGGTCGCGACATCCGGCAAGGATGTGGTCGGCATCCCGGCGTTGATGTTCTCTTCCAGCGCCAGCTACCAGATCGGCAATCTGCGTCTGGATCTGGATGGCAAGTACGTGGACAAGCGCTACATCACGTTCCTCAACGACTCGCAGGTGCCGTCGTACTGGCTGTTGAATGCCGGCGCGCGGTACGACTTCGGCCGCGTCGGCGGCGTGGCGGATGTCGCCCTGGCGCTCAACGTCAGTAACCTCACCGACAAGCGCTACTTCGCCAGCACCGGCACCAACGGCTATGTCGCCTCCGATCCGGATGGCTACAACCAGACCATGGTGGTCGGCGCCCCACGGCAGTACTTCATGAGTCTGGATGTGAAGTTCTAAGCGCGGCCGAGCAACGTCGCGAGCAGCGGGCAGATGGCCATGGACGGCGCGCTCACCACCGGAATGTACGCGTGGTACACGCCGATTCGGAGTGGCGGGCGCGCCCGCATGGCGACGGTGCAGTGGTTTTTTAGCTGCTCTGGCCCCGCTGCCTGCTCCTTGCGCCTGCCGGGCCAAAAAGACCAGGCTGCGCGCCATGCATCCAAGCCAGCGCTGCCGCGCCGTCGATGGGGCCGTAGCGCGGAGCAAGGGCATTGGAGCGATGCAGGCGCCGATGACTCACGCCTGCGATGTTTGGCGAACGCGCTACCCGCGCAGGCGGCGACAGGTGTGGGCGGCGGCTCTCATCCTGTGCTGAGGTGCCAACGTCGTCTCAACGGGCACGGGCCAGATCGGCCCTGCCCTACCGTGGATCCAGGGCGGCATCATTGCACCGCCGCATGGCATAGAGGCCGCGACGCCTATAATCGCCGGCTTACGTTCACTCAGCAGGTTCCGCCAGATGGCGCAGACGATGAAGGCGCTGGTCAAGCGCGAAACGAACAAGGGCATCTGGCTGGAACAGGTGCCAGTGCCGACGCCCGGCCCCAACGAGGTGCTGATCAAGCTGGAAAAGACCGCCATTTGCGGCACCGATCTGCACATCTACCTGTGGGACGAGTGGAGCCAGCGCACGATCAAGCCGGGCCTGACCATCGGCCATGAATTCGTCGGTCGCGTGGCCGAGCTCGGTTCGGCAGTGACCGGCTATCAGGTCGGTCAACGGGTGTCGGCCGAAGGCCACATCGTGTGCGGCCATTGCCGCAACTGCCGTGGCGGCCGCCCGCACCTGTGCCCCAACACCATGGGCATCGGCGTCAACGTCAATGGTGCCTTCGCCGAATACATGGTGATGCCGGCCAGCAACCTGTGGCCGATCCCGGACCAGATTCCGTCCGAGTTGGCGGCATTCTTCGACCCCTACGGCAATGCCGCGCATTGCGCGCTGGAATTCGACGTCATCGGCGAGGACGTACTGATCACCGGCGCCGGCCCGATCGGCATCATTGCGGCCGGCATCTGCAAGCATATCGGTGCGCGCAATGTGGTGGTCACCGATGTCAATGATTTCCGTCTCAAGCTGGCCGCCGATATGGGTGCCACGCGCGTGGTCAACGTGTCAAAGACCTCGCTCAAGGACGTCATGGCCGACCTGCACATGGAAGGCTTCGACGTGGGCCTGGAAATGAGCGGCAACCCGCGCGCGTTCAACGACATGCTCGATTGCATGTACCACGGCGGCAAGATCGCCATGCTCGGCATCATGCCGCGCGGCGCCGGTTGCGACTGGGACAAGATCATCTTCAAGGGCCTCACCGTGCAGGGCATCTACGGCCGCAAGATGTACGAGACCTGGTACAAGATGACGCAGCTGGTGCTGTCGGGTTTTCCGCTGCACAAGGTGCTGACCCATCAGCTGCCGATCGACGATTTCCAGAAGGGCTTCGACCTGATGGAAGCAGGCAAGGCCGGCAAGGTCGTGCTGAGCTGGAATTGACCGCACAAACCGCTTGAACGCAAAAGGCGCCCGAGGGCGCCTTTTGCGTGTTCGCTCAGTGCAGCCGTGTCACGGCCAGGTCACCGTGGCGGTGGCGACGGTCCGGCCTTCGGTATTAGGACGACCGAAACCGAATTCGGCAGGCTCGCTGGTGTCGTAGTAGCCGATGTTCAACGCAAGCGGGCCAAAGCTCTTGCCGACGGTGATCGCGTAATCGTTGTAGTCGTGATCCACCTGCTTCAGCGCCGATGTGTAGCGGGTGTGCCCGACATGCGCACCGATGCTGAACTTGTGCGGCAACGGCCAGTTGGCATCCAGCGCATAGTAATAGCCGTCGGTCTTGGTGCCGTACAGATCGTTGGTGTATCCGACGGTGAGGCTGTAGGTCTTCAGGAACGTCGTCTTGGTGACCAGTTCGTTGTAGTTCGTCTTGCCCGCGCCCGGATAGTTGTAGCGGGTGACCGCGACATCGAGGTCCCACTGCTTGCCCAGTTCGACACCATAGCCGACCGTGGTATCCACTTCCCAATCCGGATCGCCTTCGCCGGGATCGACGTTGGATGTCCAGGCGGCCACGTAGAAGCCGGAAGGATGCTTGTAGGTCAGCCCGGCCTGGAATGCAGGATCCCCGTTGGTCTGGGACACACCGCGGAACACGTAGTCGCTGGTGACTGCAAAGGTGCCGGTGAACGGCGACAGGGGGGCTTCCTCTTCCTGCGCCTGCGCCAACGGCGCGGCACTCAGCGACAGCAAGAGACAACAAGCAAGCGTAGACATCTTCATCGGGCATCTCCTAGAGCGATGGGTGATCGAATCGCGCGAATCGGAATTGCCTTCACTTCATAGTTGGAATGCCATAGCAGCACAACATAAAAGTATCGCTCGCTTGACACAGCGCACACCTTCGGCGCGTCAGAGGCCGATAGGAGTGCTACCGGCAACGTCATCGACGCCAGAAACCGCTTCTTGAGACGCAGTCTGCATCGCCGCATTCCCCTACACCATGTCAGGCCAGACCGCAGTCCGCCAGGTTCCGGTATCGTCGCCGCTTGCGCCCGTCTGCTGGTCGAGCCAAGCGCTTCACCCATTCGCACGGCGGGTATCCTCGCCCATGCGCGGGAGAGCATCGCTGACGATCAAACGGCAGGAAAGACCCCGTACTGCCGCGCCGCCAGCCGCAACTGTTGCCCTGGCTGAAAGCTACCGGCCGAGGCAGGCAGTTCCACTTCCACTTCGTTGCCTGCCGGCTCCAGCGTTGCGCGTAGACGCAGGCGTGCCCCGCTGCGCTGCGACCACGCCACCGTCGCCGGCCAGCCGGCCTCATCGGGCACCAGATCTTCCGGCCGCACGTACACCTCCACCGGCCCTGCAGCCAGCGCGGCATTGGCCAAGGGAAGTGCGTGCCCAGCCACCTGGATCTGGCCCTGCGCCAGCACCCCGGGGATCCGGTTCACTGCCCCAACGAACGAATACACGAAAGGCGAGGCCGGCTTGTCGTAGATCATTGCCGGTGTGTCGAGCTGCTCGATGCGGCCGCGGTTGAGGATGGCCACCCGATCGGCCAGTTCCAGCGCTTCTTCCTGATCGTGGGTGACGAATACCGTGGTCAGGCCGGTGCGTTCATGCAGCTCGCGGAGCCAGCGGCGCAGATCGCGGCGCACTTGCGCATCCAGCGCGCCGAACGGCTCGTCGAGCAACAACACGCACGGCTCGATTGCCAGCGCACGCGCCAACGCCACGCGCTGCCGCTGGCCGCCGGAGAGCTGGGTGGGATAACGCTGTTCCAGACCCTGCAGCTGCACCAGCGCCAGCAGTTCCTCCACGCGTGCACGGATGCGCGCTTCGGCCCAACGCTCGTTGCCGCGGCGTACGCGCAAGCCGAACGCGATGTTCTCGAACACGTCCATATGCTTGAACAGTGCGTAATGCTGGAACACGAAGCCGACCCGACGCGATTGCACGCTCATGCGGGTGGCATCTTCATCGCCGAACAGCACCTGCCCGCCATCTGCATGCTCCAGCCCGGCCATGATGCGCAGCAGCGTGGTCTTGCCCGAGCCGGAGGGTCCGAGCAACGCCAGCAACTCGCCCTGGCGCACATCCAGGGTGATGTCGTCCAGCGCGGTAAAGGTCTCGAACTGCTTGCGCAGATGGTGGATGCGGATGCCCATGGTCACCTCAGTGGCGGTGGTTGGCGGCCAGCGAATCGCCGTGCCGCCATTCCAGATACGTCTTCAGCGCCAAGGTCAGCAGCGCGGTCAGTGCCAGCAGCGAGGCGCAGGCGAATGCGGCGCTGTAGGCATATTCGTTGTAGAGAATTTCCACATGCAGCGGCAGCGTGTTGGTGCGTCCACGGATATGCCCGGACACCACCGACACAGCGCCGAATTCGCCCATCGCACGCGCCGCACACAGCAGCACGCCATACAACAGGCCCCAACGGATATTGGGCAGCGTCACTCGCCAGAACATCTGCCAGCCGTTCGCGCCCAGACTCAGTGCCGCCAGTTCTTCGTCGCTGCCCTGCTGCTCCATCAGCGGCATCAGTTCGCGCGCGATGAAGGGGAAGGTCACGAACGTGGTCGCCAGCACGATGCCCGGCAACGCGAACACGATCCGCGGCAGCTGGATCACACATTCGCCCAGCGCCGGCAACTGCACATGCCAGCCTTCGTCGATCAATGGCCAGGCCCAGCCGCTGCGGCCGAAGATCAGCACGAAGATCAAGCCCGCCACCACCGGCGACACCGAAAACGGCAGGTCGATCAGGCTGACCAGCAGACGTTTGCCCCAGAACTGGTGCTTGCTGATGGCCCACGCAGCGGCCACGCCGAATATCAGATTCAATGGCAGCACGATCGCCGTCACCAGCAAGGTCAGCTTGATCGCCGACAACGCGTCCGGGTCGACCACTACGCGCAGGAAGGTCTCCCAACCGCCACGCAACGCCTCGGCAAACACCAGCACCAGCGGCAGCAGCAAAAACGCCAACAAAAAGAGTACCGCGCCGAACATCATCAGCCATTGCACCCAACGCGGCTCGTTGCTGGCCGACTCGGTGATGCGACGCGCCTGCCTGGTCATGGCATGGGTCGGCAACATGGAGGGCAGCGAGGAAACAGCATCGCTCATGCGGGCCTCCGTTGATACTGCAGCAGGCGTGCCTGCAAGGTATTGACCACCAGCAAAATGACGAATGACAGTAATAACATCGCCGCGGCAATGGCAGTCGCGCCCGCATAGTCGAACTCTTCCAGCCGGATGGTGATCAGCAGCGGCGCGATCTCGGTGGAATTGGGCAAGTTGCCGGCGATGAAGATCACCGAACCGTACTCACCCACGCCACGTGCGAACGCCAGCGCGAATCCGGTCAGGACCGCTGGCCACACGCCTGGCAGCACTACCCGCCATACCGTTTGCCAGCGCGAGGCGCCCAATGTGGCAGCGGCAGCCTCTACTTCGCGATCGCTCTCGGCCAGCACCGGCTGCACCACGCGCACCACGAACGGTAAGCCGACGAACACCAGCGCCAGCACGATGCCCAGCTGCGTGTAAGCCACCTTGATACCGATTGCTTCCAGCCAGCGGCCGACCCAACCCTTGCCGCCATACAGCGCGGTCAGCGCAATGCCGGCCACCGCCGTCGGCAACGCAAACGGCAGATCGATCACCGCATCCAGGAAGCGCTTGCCCGGAAACTGGTAGCGCACGAACACCCACGCCACCCACGTGCCCATCACCGCATTGAAAGCGCCAGCCGCAAGCGCCGTACCGAAGCTCACCCGCAATGCCGACAGCACGCGCGGCTCGCTCCATATCCGCCACAGACCCTCCCAACCCAGGCCGCTGGTCTTGATAAAGATCCCCAGCAGCGGGATCAGCACGATCAGGCCAAGCCAGGTCAGGGTGATACCCAAACTCAGGCCCAGCCCCGGCATCACGCGTCGGCGCGATGACGGCGCTGAGTGGGGTGCAACCGACATCGCCATCGCCTACTTGTTGGCCTGGATCTGGTCGAACACACCACCGTCGGCGAAGTGCTCCTGTTGCGCCTTGTCCCAAGAGCCAAACGCCTGCTGGATGGTCACCAGCTGGATATCCGGGAAACGCGCCATGTCGGCGGGGTCGGCAAATTCCGGATGCCGCGGGCGATAGAAATGCTTGGCTGCCAGCTTCTGGCCTTCCGGCGCGTACAGATAGCGCAGGTAGGCTTCGGCCACCTCGCGGGTGCCATGCTTGTCGACGTTCTTGTCGACCAGCGCCACCGATGGCTCGGCCAGGATCGACAACTTCGGTACCACGATCTCGAACTTGTCCTTGCCCAATTCCTCGCGCGCCAGCAGCGCCTCGTTTTCCCAGGCCAGCAGCACATCACCGATCCCACGCTGCACGAACGTGGTGGTTGCGCCGCGCGCGCCGGTATCCAGCACCGGCACATTGCGGAACAAGGCCTGCATGTAGCGCAGGGTGCGCTCGCGGTCGCCCTTGAAGATATGGTCGGCGTACGCCCAGGCGGCCAGATAGTTCCAGCGCGCGCCACCGGAGGTCTTCGGATTCGGGGTCACCACCGACACGCCCGAGCGCAGCAGGTCCGGCCAGTCATGGATGTTCTTGGGGTTGCCCTTGCGCACCAGAAACACAATGGTCGAGGTGTACGGCGCACTGTTGTCGGGCAGGCGCGCTTCCCAATCGGTATCGATCAGCTTGGCCTTTTGCGCGATGGCATCCACGTCGTAGGCCAGCGCCAACGTCACCACGTCGGCCTCGATGCCATCGATCACCGCGCGCGCCTGCTTGCCCGAGCCGCCGTGCGAGGTTTCCACGGTGACGGCGTCCTGCGGGTGCTGCTGTTTCCAGTGCGCGGCAAAAGCGGTGTTGTAGTCGCGGTAGAACTCGCGGGTGGGGTCGTAGCTCACGTTAAGCAGCCCGATCTCGCGTGCGCCTGCCGGGCCGGCCAGGACCAGCAGGGTGCAAAGAAGGCAAGCAAGACGGATACGGGGGTATGTCACGACAATCTCCTGGCCGGTTGAGCACAGCTGAACAGCAAGCATGCCATGCTGCGCAGCGTCACGCAGGCGGTGAAATGACATCAGCGCCGCCGCTTATGCCGATTTTGTATGACGTAGTGGTATGCCACCGTGATCGTTAACATTGCGCTTCTTTCTGCCACTGCGACCGCCATGACCACCGCTCCCGCCGCGCTGACCGCCCATTACGCCGCCGAACTGGACGCGATCCAGGCCCAGGGCCTGTTCAAGTCCGAGCGCATCATCACCGGCCCGCAGTCGGCCCAGATCACCCTGGCCGATGGCCGCCGCGTGCTGAATTTCTGCGCCAACAATTATCTGGGCCTGGCCGATCACCCGGACATCATCCAGGCCGCCAAGGACGCGCTGGATAGCCACGGCTTCGGCATGGCCTCGGTGCGCTTCATCTGCGGCACCCAGGATCTGCACAAGCAGCTCGAACGCACCATCGCCGAGTTCTTCGGTACCGAAGACACCATCCTCTACGCGGCCTGCTTCGATGCCAACGGCGGCCTGTTCGAGCCGCTGCTCGGCGAGCACGACGCGATCATTTCCGACGCGCTCAACCATGCGTCCATCATCGACGGCGTGCGCCTGTGCAAGGCCAAGCGCTTCCGCTACGCCAACTGCGACATGGTCGACCTGGAGGCGCAGTTGCAGGCCGCCGACGCCGCCGGCTGCAAGACCAAGCTGATCACCAGCGACGGTGTGTTCTCGATGGACGGCTTCATCGCGCCGTTGGACGAAATCACTGCCCTGGCCCGCAAGTACAACGCGCTGGTGCATATCGACGAATGCCACGCCACCGGCTTCCTCGGTGCCACCGGCCGCGGCTCGGCCGAGGTCAAGGGCGTACTCGACCAGATCGATATCTTCACCGGCACCCTGGGCAAGGCCATGGGTGGCGCTCTCGGTGGCTTCACCACCGCCAAGCGAGAGGTGATCGAGCTGCTGCGCCAACGTTCGCGCCCCTACCTGTTCTCCAACTCGTTGCCACCGCACGTGGTGGCCGCCGGCATCAAGGCCTTCGAGATGCTGGATGCCGCCGGCGAGCTGCGCACGCAGCTGGTCGACAACACCACGTATTTCCGCGCACGCATGACCGCCGCCGGTTTCGACGTCAAACCCGGCGTGCATCCGATCAGCCCAGTGATGCTGTACGAGGCACCGCTGGCGCAAAAATTCGCCGAGCGTTTGCTGGAAGAAGGCATCTACGCCATTGGTTTTTTCTTCCCGGTGGTACCCAACGGGCAAGCGCGTATCCGCACTCAGATCAGCGCGGCGCATACGCGCGAGCACCTGGATCAAGCGATCGCCGCATTCATCAAGATCGGGCGCGAACTGAAGGTGATCGACGCCTGAGCATGCGCACGGCGCTGCGCCAACGGCTGCTGCTGGCGGCGCAGACCGATGCGCAGGCGCAACTGCTCGACGGTCATTGGCATACGCGCTGCCTGCACTGCCGCCTGCATCTGCAGGTGCGCGCCGACGGCGAGCCGCTTGGCCACACCACGCTGGAACACGTGGTGCCGCAAGCCTGGTTCGGGCGGCACGCAGCGGCGGCGCTGTGCGCGTTGGTGGGCGACGATGCCAACGATGCGCGCGATCTGGCGCTGGCCTGCGCCGGCTGCAATCACGCCAAAGGCCGCCGTCACGATGCCAACGGCGCCGGCGACCCGCGCGCTTACGAGGTGGTCAGCGCCCTGCTCAGCGCGCGTCTGGCGCGCTGGCGTGCGCCGCCGGTACCAACGCCCTGACTTCTTCGGCACTCAGCATCCGCCACGCGCCTTTGCCGAGCTCGCCCATCGCCAGCGGACCGATCGCCACGCGCATCAGCCGCAGCACACCGATGTCCACGGCAGCCAATAGCCGGCGGATCTGCCGATTACGGCCTTCGTCCAGCACGATTTCCAGCCAGGCATTGCGCTCGCCTTCGCGCAGCACGCTGACCTGCTTGGCGCGCAACAGCATACCCTCGCCCTCAGGATCCGGGTCGACCACACCGGCCTGCAGCTGCGCCAGTTGCGCGACATTAGGCAGGCAATCGATCTGCACGTGATAGGTCTTGTCCGGCCCGGTCGCCGGGTCGGTCACCGTCGCCGCCCACTGCGGATCGTTGCTGAAGAGCAGCAGGCCTTCGCTGGCCTTGTCCAAGCGCCCGACCGGGGCGATCCACGGCAAACCGGCACCATCGAAACAGCGATAGACCGTGTCCCTGCCCTGCTCATCGCGCACGGTAGTGACCACGCCGCGCGGCTTGTTGAGCATCAAATAGCAACGCGCCGGCCCTGTCAGCGGCTGCCCGTCGACGGTGATTGAGAATTGCTGATCGGCGCGGATTGGAAATTCGGGATCGCGCACCACGCGTGCCGAGACGCTGACGCGGCCATCGGCGATCCAACGCGCCGCCTCGGTGCGCGAACACACACCGAGCTTGGACAACACGCGCGCCAGCCCATGGCGTGGCGCGGCATTGGCGGGTGCAGCAACGTGGGCACGCGTTGCGCCTGCCGCTCCCGGACCACGCTGACGTTGCCGGGACGTTGCCGGCGGTGGCCGCCGGGGCATGCCGTCCCGACCGCGCGGCTTACTTATTCTCGACCGGCTTGGCGTCGGCCGCAGGTGCGGCGGGCGCTGCCGGTGCCGCGCCAGCGGCCGGACGTGCCTTGACCACGCGCACACCGCGCGCCTTCATCCAGGCATCGAATTCTTCTGCCGTCATGCGCTTGCCGTTCTGGCTCATGTCGAAGCGCCACGGGGTGTTGTCGAACGCCGTCTTGGCCTTGTAGGCCGCCGGATCGTTCGGGTTGACGGTGCCGCCGGGCGGAATGACCTTGGCCAGATCCTGGCAACCTTCCACGCGCAGGCGCAGCAGTACGCGGTCCACCGACTGGTCGCTGCTGTAGGGCTGTGCCAGCACGCCGGTGGGCATACCCAACTGCACGCTGCGGGTGTAGAACTCGGCAGCCGCCGGTGCGACGACGGTAGCGGGCAACGGCAGTGGCTGGGACACCGTGCTGCCAGCGCAGTTCGTAGCGGCGTAGGCGGCGGGAATCAGAGCGAGACAGAGCAGTCCTGCCGTAGCGGTACGCAGCATCGGGTTCTTCCAAGTATGAGTGTGGTTTTGACGCGGCGAGTGTAGGCAGCGATGAACGCTGTTTCAACAGGAACCGTGCCGGGATGACAACACAGACAGGATCAGCAGCGCTTGAGCGCGCTTTTCCAGGGCCTGCATAGACAAAACCCGGCGCAAGGCCGGGTTTTGTCTGCAACAACGCTAGCGGTCCAATTAGTTCTGGACGTTCAACTCGGTACGACGGTTCTTCGCACGGCCTTCCGGATTGTCGGAACCATCCGGGTTGGTGTTCGGAGCAATCGGACGGCTCTTGCCGTAGCCGATCGGACCGACCAGACGCGACGCATCGACGCCGTTCTTGGTCAGGTAGTCGTACACGGTGGTCGCACGACGCTCGGACAGCTTCTGGTTGTACGCGTCGGTACCCTTCGAGTCGGTGTGACCGGCAACCTCGACCTTCAGGTCGGGGTAGCGCTTCAGGATTTCGGTCGCTTCGCTCAGGATCGAGATCGCGTCCGGACGCAGGGTCGACTTGTTGAAGTCGAAGTTCACGCCCTTCAGGTCGATCGAGACAGGCACCGGGCAACCGTCCGGACCGATGGTCTGGCCAGGCTGCGAGTTCGGGCACTTGTCGTCGCAGTTGTTGACGCCGTCACCGTCGTCATCCAGATCGGCGCAGCTCGGAGCAACCGGAGCCGGAGCCGGCGGCGGAGCGGTCGACGGAGCCGGTCCCAACGGGATCACGACGCCGACCGAAGCCAGCACGTCGCCGAACCAGTTTTCGCGCGGAGCGGCGACGCTCTGGTCGTTGAAGTCAGCGCGATAGGCCAACTCGGCACGCACGGCGACGCGCTTGTCGAAGGTGGTCTGCAGACCGACACCAGCCTTGGCGGCAAAGTTGCCGTCCTTACGCTGGCCCGGCGACACCGGGTTCGGGGTCGCGTCGAATTCTTCTTCCGAACGCTGATAGCCCAGACCGAACAGCAGGTAGGGGTTCCAGCCGCGGCCTTCCTGGATGAAGTGGCGACGCAGGTCGAACGAGATGCCGTACTGGCTCCAGTTCAGATCCTGGTTGGCGTCGAAGTTCGGGTTCTGATAGTTCAGTTCACCGTCGATCGACCAGTTCGGGCTCACGAACTTGCCCAGGCCCAGGGTCACGAACGGGGCATCATTGGTCAAACGATCGCGGTCCTGGAAATTGAAGCCAGCGCTACCGGTCAGGTACCAACGGTCGTCGAACTCCTGCGCGGAAGCAGCCTGGGCAACTGCCAGACCGCCAAGCAACGCGGCAGTGAGAATTTTCTTGTTCATTTATACAGCTCCTTCTTTGGGAGATAAAACCGATAGAGACATTGTTCTTGGTAAAGATGCTCGTCACATCCAGAGCCATCGGGGCGCAGATTAAGCCGGCCTCGGTGAAGATCGCGTTAACGGTCATATAACATGTGAAAGCAATCACCAGGTCCCGCAATCCCACGCAATACTACGTATACAGTTTCATGAAGGAAAGGACCGGGCATCCAATTCGGGGGTCGGACCTGCATGAACGGCAGCCCAATTAAGCTGACTGAAGAGGCTTCCAGACCGACTGATATTTAGCGTTCCAAGCGCTGCCGAAAACCACATTGGTGAACGCCAAGCCCCGTTCGAGCTGAAGTGTGGGGTTGATGGTTGCAGACGACTTACTCCACAACGCACCCTGAACTTCCCGCTCCGGAGCGCCCCGATGAAAGCCGTCGCCCTCACCCGCCATCTTCCGATCGATGACCCCGAGTCGTTACTCGACCTGGAACTTCCGACGCCTGCAGCGCCATCGGGGTATGACTTGTTGGTGCGGGTGGAAGCGATCTCGGTGAATCCAGTCGATACAAAGGTGCGCGCGCCCAAGCCACAGCCGCTGCAGGCGCCGAAGATCCTGGGCTACGACGCAGCCGGGGTGGTCGAGGCGGTGGGCCCGGAGGTCACGGCGTTCGCCGTCGGCGACGAGGTCTACTACGCAGGCGATATCGGTCGGCAAGGCAGTAACGCGCAGTACCAGCTGGTGGATGCACGCATCGCCGGATGCAAGCCGACCTCACTGAGCTTCGCGCAGGCGGCCGCGCTGCCGCTGACCACCCTGACCGCATGGGAGCTGCTGTTCCAGCGCATGCCGTTTGCCTTCGACGGTGCGCGCAATCGCGGCAGGCATCTGTTGATCATCGGCGGCGCTGGCGGCGTGGGCTCCATCGCGATCCAGTTGGCGCGGCATGCCGGCTTCACGGTGATTGCCACCGCATCGCGGCCGGAGAGCATCGAATGGGTACGTCAAATGGGCGCGCACCACGTGATCGATCATCACCAACCACTGCAACCGCAGCTGCAGGCGCTGGGGATGGAGACAGTGGATGCAGCGCTCAATCTGGCCGACACCGACCGCTACTGGCAGCAACTGGGTGAAGTGCTCGCGCCGCAGGGGCATGTGGGCTTGATCGTGGAGCCGCGCGGGCCGCTATCGATCGGCGACCCCTACAAGTCCAAGTGCATCGGCATCCATTGGGAACTGATGTTCACCCGCGCGCGCTACGCGACCGAGGATATGGTCGAGCAGCACCGCATCCTCAACCGGGCCGCCAGCCTGATTGATGCCGGCGAGCTGCGCACCACGCATACGCAAACGCTGTCGCCGATCAATGCGCAACACCTGCGCGAGGCGCACCGCCGTCTGGAAAGTGGCAACACGATCGGTAAGTTAGTCCTGGCCGGTTGGTAATGCACCGGCCGGGCAGGGTTGGCCGGCGCTCTGCGCCTCGGTGCGCAGAGCGCCGGCGCATCGGGGCGCGGTTTGTGCAGGCGGCAGCGAAGGCGTATTGCTGACCGAGCCCCGCGGCGCCCAACGGCAGCGCTGGATGCCTGAGGACTTGCCGCCTGCCGCGTTTGACGGCATCGTGCGCACTCCGTACGCAAGCGTATCCACATCATGTCGCCCGCCACCGGCCCGTCCGTCTCACCCTTCCCGCACCTGTTCACCCCGCTCGACCTGGGCTTCACCCAACTCCGCAACCGCGTTCTGATGGGCTCGATGCACACAGGCCTGGAAGATCGTGCGCGCGATTTCCCCAAGCTGGCGGCGTATTTCGCCGAGCGCGCTGCCGGCGGCGTGGGCCTGATCGTCACCGGCGGGTTCTCGCCGAACGTGGTGGGTTGGCTCAAGCCATTCGGTGGCAAGTTGTCCTGGCCGTGGGAAGTGCGCCCACATCGCCAGGTCACCCGCGCCGTCCACGAACACGGGGCCAAGATCTGCCTGCAACTGCTGCATGCCGGGCGCTATGCCTACCACCCGCTGTCGGTGGCGCCGTCCAAGCTCAAGGCACCGATCACCCCGTTTACCCCACGCGCCTTGTCGGCCAGCGCCGTGGACCGGCAGGTCGTCGCCTATGCACGCGCCGCGCGGCTGGCACGCGAGGCCGGCTACGACGGCGTCGAGGTGATGGGCTCGGAAGGCTATCTGATCAACGAATTCACCGCCGCGCGCACCAATCAGCGCAGCGACGCGTGGGGCGGCGATGCCAGCAAGCGCATGCGTTTTGCCGTGGAGATCGTGCGGCGCATCCGCGAGGCCTGTGGACCGGATTTCATGATCATCTATCGGCTGTCGCTGGTGGATCTGGTCGAAAACGGCAATCAATGGCAGGAAATCCTGGCGCAGGCGCAAGCGATCGAAGCGGCCGGCGCGACCATCATCAATTCCGGTATCGGCTGGCACGAAGCGCGCATCCCCACCATCGCCACTTCGGTGCCGCGCGCCGCGTTTGCCGGCGTCACCGCCAAGCTCAAGCCGCATCTGCGCATTCCGGTGGTCGCAACCAACCGCATCAACATGCCGGACGTGGCCGAACGCCTCCTGGCCGACGGTGCGGCAGACATGGTGTCGCTGGCGCGCCCGCTGCTGGCCGACCCGCAGTGGACCAACAAGGCGCGCGCCGGGCAGTCGCACGCCATCAATACGTGCATCGCCTGCAACCAGGCCTGCCTGGACCACGTCTTCGACAACAAGTTGGCCACCTGCCTGGTCAATCCACGCGCTGCGCACGAGACCGAACTCAACTACACGCCGACCACCACGCCCAAGCGCATCGCCGTGGTCGGCGCAGGCCCGGCTGGCTTGGCCTGCGCGACAGTGGCAGCAGAACGGGGGCACCGGGTGACCTTGTTCGATGCAAGCGATGCGATCGGTGGGCAATTCAATGTCGCCAAACGCATCCCGGGCAAGGAGGAATTCAACGAGACCTTGCGCTATTTCGGCCATCGCATCGAGGCGACCGGCGTGCAACTGCGCTTGAGTACCCGCGTGCAGGCGGCTGATCTGAAAGACTTCGACGAGATCGTGCTGGCGACCGGCATCGAGCCACGCAAGGTGGATTTCCCCGGCGCCGATCATCCGATGGTGGTGAGCTATCTCGATGTCGTGCTGGGCCGCCACGTGGCCGCCGACAAGGTGGCGATCATCGGTGCGGGCGGTATTGGCTTTGATGTCGGTGAATTTCTGGTACACACGGGTGAATCGCCGTCGCTGGACCCGCAACGCTGGATGGCCGAATGGGGCGTGGACCCGAGCTTCGAAACACGCGGCGCGTTGACCAAACCGCAGCCGGCGCGCCCTGCCCGCCAGGTCTGGTTGTTGCAGCGCAGCCCCGGCAAGCCCGGTGCGCGCCTGGGCAAGACCACCGGCTGGATCCACCGCGCCACGCTCAAGGCCAAGGGCGTCAAGATGCTCGGCAGCGTGGAATACCTGGGCGTGGACGATGCCGGTCTGCGCATTCGCGCGGAAGGCAGCGAGCAGTTGCTCGACGTCGGCACGGTGGTGGTATGCGCCGGGCAGGAGCCGCGTCGCGCATTGTTAGCCGCGCTGCAAGCCAACGGCCAGCAGCCGCATTTGATCGGTGGCGCGGATGTGGCGGCCGAACTGGACGCCAAACGCGCGATCAACCAGGCGAGCCGGCTGGCCGCGACGTTGTAAGGGTTTCGCCAGGACGGGGTCACGACGCCGCCGCTGCGGTCGGGTCTGGTTGCAATGCTGACCTGCATGCGGCGTGACCAACGCCAACATGCGCGCGGATGCCCTGGTCCGCACTGGCCGCCTTCTTTTTCCTGTCGTGCGGCTCGGCTATAACCACTCGCATGTCATTGCCACCGCACGCATTACCTCCTGCACTACCGTCTGCCGCATTGCTTGCCTACGCGGCAGCGCATTTCGGCAAGAGCCTGCTCTGGTACATCGGCGAATTGCTGCTGATTTTTGCGTTGACCGAATATGTTGGACTGAGTTCTGTGGCGGCGGGCTTCTCAGTGGCCGCCGGCCTGCTGATCAGCGCAGCGATGGGCGTCTTCGCGGCGCGCCGCTGGCGCCCGGGGGCCAATCTGGCTTGGGCCGGACGATCGCAATGGCACGGCATTGCCTGGGCCGCGATTGCGTTATCGCTGCTGTTTCTGACGCCGCTGCTGCCACCGGCAATGCGCTTGGTCTGCGTGCTCCTTGTCAGCCTGCCCTTCCGTATCGCTTACGCGGTCGGCGATGTCGCCCAGAACACCTTGATCGGGTTGGCGCGTTGGCCTTGGCGGGGCGCGCGCGGCGTCAGCGCACTGCGCCTGATCGGCAGCGGATTGGCTGCGTTGTCGATCAGTGCGGCAATCGGCTTGTTGTTGCGCGCCGGCGAACAGACATCCGCATCGATTGCGCTGGCCTTCGTGGCGACCGTCAGCGCGATCGCACTGCTGTCTGCATGGTGGCTTCGGCAGTCTCTGCAGACGCATGTGGTGGCAACCACTGGTGCGCCCTCGCCGGCTCCGACGCTGCGCTGGCAACGACAGCGTCTGCTGCCGCCATCGGTGATTGCGGCGCTGTCGCTGGCCCTGCCGACCTTTACCAAGCTCGCGCCGTATCTGGCACAAACCGGTCGCAGCTCGCCGGGCTGGAGCTGCGCGGTGCTGACCGGTTATGCGGCAGGCACGATCCTGGTGCAGCCGCTGGCGTCACGCTGGCTCACCACCGCCTTGCGGCGCCTAGGAGCCAGCGGCGTCGTGCTGACGGCCTTCGGGCTGCTGTTTGCGCTGGATGCGGCCAGGCACGTGTGGCTGGATGGAGCGCTCGCGTTGGGCATGGGCATGGCGGCCGGCACCGCTGGGCACTGGGTCTGGGCACGGCATGCTGAACTGGCCTGCAGCCACTCGGCCGCTCAGCAGGCCAACAGCATCGCCATCCTCACCGCCAGCGCGCAGGTGGCGCTGGCGATCGGCAGCGCACTGATCGGTCTGTTGTTGAGTGCCTGCGACTCCAGCGACCGTCGCCACGAGGCGCTAGCATGGGCGATGGCGTTGGGTCCGGTGGTGTGCGGCCTTTTGTGCGTGCTGTTGGCCTGGGCCGGTAGCCTGGCCTTGCCGCTCAGACGAAAAACGCCCGCTGCAGCGGCGACGTCCCCCCAAGTTTGAGTAGCACCTCAGTTTGGAGTCCAATTCCCTAACCCGAGGAGATTGGACGTGAAGAAGCGTTTTTCCGAAGAGCAGATCATCGGCTTCCTGCGCGAAGCCGAGGCCGGCATGCCGATCAAGGACCTGTGCCGACGGCATGGCTTCAGTGAGGCGTCCTACTACCTGTGGCGCAGCAAGTTCGGCGGCATGAGCGTGCCCGATGCCAAGCGGCTCAAGGACCTGGAGGCCGAGAA
>NZ_JBBYGR010000069.1:0-42143 GCF_038405005.1 Xanthomonas sp. JL1
TTCGCTCCACTTGGCAAAGTAGGAATGCACCGTGCGCCACTTCGGAAAGTCACTGGGCAACGCACGCCACGGGCACCCTGTCCGTAGCAGATACAGCACTGCGCACCACACCTCATACATATCCACTGTCACAGGCTTGGTGCGCTTGCGGGCTTGCTCCAGAATCGGGCGGATTTGCTCGAACCGCTCACGGCTCACGTCACTTGGATCGTTCTTCTCGCGCATTCGTGGAGTTTGCATGGTTTGAATAAGATCGTGAACAGGTTCTTAGGGCCATTGGCCCAACGCGCAGCGGGCTTCGCACACGTCGTCGGCGCTTCGTATTGAAGAAGTCGCTCGCGGGCAGATTGACTAAATGTCAGGGCATGAAAACCCATGCCACCAATCCAACTGCGTTACGCACACACTCGCCTTACGCTCATGCCGAAAAGCCCGCGCTGACGGAGGATCAGGCAGCAGCCAGCAGCAGCGGCATGCATCAACCGCTTGGACGACCGCCTAGAAAACGGCAGAGGATAGAGTCGGATGACCCAAGGGCCTCGACGCCCGACAGGCAGCCCTTTACGGCAAGCGATTCAAAGAAAGAGGAAATCGATGCCAGCGAAGGCGCATGGGACAGGCGCTTTCGGCAGGGGCAGACGGCTGCCGTAGGAAACGAGCGCATCAAAACCGAGCGATACCCTGACAAGGTGACCACCGACGTCGGCGCGCCGTCAGCGCAGCATCGGCCACAACGGTCGTCGCAGCATCATGGTGTGGAGGCAAGGGCATTTCTCCGACCGCGCGAACAACTGTCCGAATCGTCCGCCAGAAAGCGACCGCGTGAAGAGCAGGCGCCATCCCGGCAGTCAAAGCGGCCATTCCATGGCATGGGGCTGACGACCGAGGACCTCCGCAGGGCCGAACATGAGCTGGACTGGGCGGCAAAAAAACGGCTACAGGCACAGCGACAGCAACAGCAGCGACAGTTGAGCGAGCCCCACGGAATGGCTCGCAACCACAATGCGGGCCTGTGCGTGTCGATGGCATATGACAACGAGCTGGCGCATCGCATGCGGAACGGGATGGCGCTGCCCTTCCTGGAAGAGAGTGTCAACGCGCAAGTCAACGCGCAGCGCCTGGACAAATATCTTCAGCTGATTGCCACTGCACGGCGTGCCAGGGCAGGCGTGACGCCCCGCGATCTGGATCGTTGCACCGAGCTCGCGGCGCAGTACCTGTCCGGGACCGGATGGTTCGAAGGGGCATCGCTGGCGCAGCTGGCGCATGTGGGCAACAAGCTGAGCAAGCACCCGAACCAGCCCGCATGCATGGAGGCCATCGCGTGGATCGCCGGAGAGCTGACGCAGGCCGATGATTTGGTGGGGCTGGGAGGCTACCCGTCAGCTCTGTTTCTGAATGCCTTCTCGAAGAATCTCGACAGCGGCCGGTGTGAACGCGCGGTGGCGCGTCTGGCACGCCATCTGCGGCGTGAAGACAAAGCCCGACAGACTCTGAATGCGCAGAACATCAGCCTGGCACTCAATGCCTTCAGCAAGTGGTCCGATAACCCGGACTGCCAGGCGGTGGCGCCCCGGTTTGCCGCACTTGTCGCCAGCGACGACCGCCTGCGTTCTGCCATGGATGCCCAGGGCGTGGCGACCGTGCTCAACGCCCTGTGCAAATGGCCCGACACGCCGGACTGTGGGAATGCCGTCAGCGCGCTCGCCGAGCGGTTGGCCGACGAGTCCAGATTGCGCAATGAACTGAAGCCGCAAGAACTGGGAAATGCGCTCAACGCCCTGAGCAAATGGGCCGACACCCCGGTCTGTGCGGCTGCCGCCAGTGCGCTGGCCGAACGATTGGTGGACGATCCCGGCTTGCGCAAGGCCCTGGACCCCATCAACGTGACTCAAGCGCTCAACGCGCTGAGCAAATGGGCCGATCTACCGGTTTGTGCGGAGGCCGCCATCGCACTGGCCGAGCGGCTGGCCGACGACCCCGAGTTGTGCAAGGCCCTGAACGCGCGAGGCCTGTCCACCGCGCTCAACGCCCTGAGTAAATGGCCCGACAACCCGGTCTGCGCGGCTGCCGTCAGTGCGCTGGCAGAGCGGCTCGTCGCCGACCCCGAGCTGCGCAAGGACCTGGAGCCGCAGGGCGTATCCAGCGTGCTCAACGCGCTGAGCAAATGGCCAGACACCCCGGTCTGTGCAGCCGCCGCCAGTGCGCTGGCCGAGCACGTGGTCGACGATCTCGAATTGCGCAAGGGTCTGGACCCGCAAGGTGTGTCCAACGCGCTCAACGCGCTGGCCAAATGGCCGGATCTACCGATCTGTGGGCAGGCCGTCAGCGCGCTGGCCGGGCGGCTGGCCCACGATACCGAGCTGTGCAAGGCCCTGGACCCGATCAACGTGACCCAAGCACTGGACGCGCTGAGCAAATGGCCGGATACACCAATCTGTGGGCAGACCGCCAGTGCGCTGGCCGCGCGGCTGGCCCACGAAAGGAGGTTACGCAAGGCCCTCAAGCCGCAAGAAGTGGTCATCGCGCTCCATTCCCTGAGCAAATGGCCCGACACGCCGATCTGCGCAGAGGCCGCCAGCGCGCTCGCCGAGCGGGTGGTCGACGAGCTCCAGTTGCGCAAGGCGTTCGACGCACATCAGGTTGTCAATACGCTCAAGGCCTTGAGCAAATGGCCTGACAAGCAGCTCTGTGCGGTTGCCGCCAGCGGGCTGGCCGAGCGGCTGGCCGACGAGCCCCAGTTGCCCAAGGACCTGCACCGGCAAGGCGTGGTCATCGTGCTCAACGCGTTGAGCAAATGGCCGGACACGGCGGTTTGTGCGGAGGCCGTCAACGCGCTGGCCGAGCGGCTGGTCGACGAGCCCGACCTGCGCAAGGAACTTGACCCGGTCGACGTGACCAACGTCTTGAACGCCTTGAGTAAATGGCCGGGCACCGAGGTCTGTGCGGAAGTTGCCCGCCTGTTGGCATGGCGCCTGGTCGGCGATCGCCTGTTACGCAAGACCTTCAATTCACTGGACGTGGCCAACGCGTTGAATGCCTTGAGCAAATGGCCTGACACCCCCGTCTGTGCCGCCGCTGCCGGTGGGATGGCCGAGCGGCTGGCCGCCGATCCCGGGTTACGCAAGGAGCTCAATCCAGTAGACGTGGCCAATGCGCTTAATGCCCTGAGCAAATGGCCCCGCACGCCGGTCTGTGCGGCCGTTGCCAGCGCACTGGCCGCACGGGTGGTCGCCGAACCCAGGTTGCGCAAGGCCTTCGACGCGCAGCAAGTGGCCACCGCGCTCAACGCCCTGAGCAAATGGCCCGACAACCAGGCCTGTGCGGCGGCCGCCAACACGCTGGCCGAGCGGCAGCTACGCGAGCCAGATGTGCGCGACGTGCTCAAGCCGCGAGAAATGACCAACGCGCTTAACGCCCTGAGCAAATGGCCTGACACGCCGGCCTGTGCGGCCGCCGCCAGCGCGCTGGCCGCACGGGTGGCCGACGATCCCAGGTTGCGCGAGGCCTTCGACGTGCAGCACGTGGCCACCGTGCTCAATGCCATGAGCAAATGGCCCGACAACGCGGTCTGTGCGGCCGCCGCCGGCGCGATGGCTGAACGCTTGGCCGACGAACCCGAGTTACGCCACACTCTGACCGCGCATGGCGTGGTCATCGTGCTCAACGCCCTGAGCAAGTGGCCCAACGTGCCGGTCTGTGCGGCCGCCGCCAGTGCGCTGGCCGAGCGGCTGGCCGACGAACCGGAGTTACGCAAGGCCCTGAGCGCGCATCGTGTGGCCACTGCGCTCAACGCGCTGAGCAAATGGCCGGACATACCGGTCTGCGCGACCGCTGCCAGCGCGCTGGCCGAGCGGCTGAGCGACGATCCCGACCTGCGCGAGGCGCTGGACGCTTCCAACCTGCCCCAAGTGCTCAACGCGCTGAGTAAATGGCCGGACGTGCCGGCCGGTGGCGAGGTGGTCGACGCGCTGGCCGAGCGATTGGTCGACGAGCCCGCGTTGCGCAATGCGCTCGACCCGATAGGGATGGCCAATGCGCTCAACGCCTTGAGCAAATGGCTCCAGATGCCGGTCTGTGCGGCTACCGTCGAGGCGCTGGCTGCACGGCTGTCCAACGATCCCGGCTTGTGCAAGGCCCTGAGCTCACAAGGCCTCACCACCGTGCTCAACGCCCTGTGCAAATGGCCCGAGATGCCGGTCTGCTTGGCCGCCGCCAGCGCGCTTGCGGAGCGTCTGAGCGACGATCTTGTCTTGCGCAATGCCCTGGACTCGCAAGGCTTTGGCAACGCACTCAACGCCCTGAGCAAATGGCCCGACTCCCCGGTCTGCGCGGCCGCCGCCAGCGCGCTGGCCAAGCGGTTGACCGACGATGCCGGCTTGCGTCATGTCTTCGACCCTATCAACGTGAGCCAAGCGCTCAACGCCCTGAGCAAATGGCCCGGCACGCAGGCCTGCGAGAGCGCCATCGACGTCTTGGCTGCGACGCTGGCCAACGCGCCCGGCTTGCGCAATGCCCTGAGCGCGCAAGGGGTGGCCATCGCGCTCAACGCGCTGAGCAAATGCCTCGCCAGGCCGGTGTGCCGGTCGGCATTCGTGCTGCTCGCCGAGCGTGCAGGCTCGGCCGAGCTGCCTTGGCGGCAGTTCGAGATGCGTGGGATCGCGGTGGTGGCCAACGCGATGTCCCGGCTGTCGCCTCTGGACGAAGAGGACGATGAGCAGTTCCGGACCCTGGCTGTCGCCAAGCTGCAGGCGATGGCCGGGCACCTGGACCTGCACCGCGAGCTGTTTGCGTCCGCTTCGGTCGCCGATATCGGTGTGCTCTTCAAGGCCCTTGCATCGGCGCGGCTGCAGCGCCAGATGCGTTCGCTGGGACAGCCGGCGCTGGAGCGGGTGTCGGCCCTGATCGGGGACGATGGATTACGCCAGACCAGCCTTGAGGGGATCGGCAGCCTGTGTATGGGACTGTTGCCGCTGATCCGCAGTCCGGAGCTCAGCCCCCGCCACCGCGTCCAGGCATTGCGCGTGTTCGACACGTTGCAACCCATCGTCGCGCGCAAGATCGACCTGTACCTGGGCGGCGACGGCGCACGCGCGGCAGCCGCCGTCGAACAGCATGCAACGCGCTGCCCGGCGCTGACCTTCTACCAGGTGCTCAAGGCCTACGCGGTGGTGAGCCGGCAATGGAAGGCGCGCCATCTTGACGGCCCGCGCAAGCAACTGCGCCAGCGCCGCGATGAACTGTTGAAGTGGGTGGACCTGACGCTGGCGTGCACGCGCGAGGCGATCGAGGCGGACCTGGGCGAGATGAGCTGGAACCTGATCGCGCAGATCGAGGCCGGCGACCAGGTGTTCGACGCCCTGGACCTGCGCATGGCCAAGGACGCGCCGGCGATTACCCAGGCCCATCCACCCACCCGCTTCGACCTGGACAGTGGGCGCTTGAGCATGGCCTCGGTTCCCGGCCGGCCGGTGGCGCCGGCGCCCGGCCGCGGCAGCACGACCCATGTGGTGGTCGATCTGGTGGGCAAGGAGCTGTCGACCAACCGGTCCGAATCGGACAAACCGTATTCGCTGTTTGCGCGCCTGACCGGGCTGCCGCTGGTGGAGGTGCAATTGCCTGGTGAGCTATCGACCTTCATGCTGGCGCGCACGTTCAACTACAACGGCGAGCCCTGGCGCTTCGACCTGTTCGGCGGCAGCCGCGCGGCGCGCAGCAAATCCGGTAGCGGCAGCCTGGTGCTGTCTCACAGGAAGGAGTCGGCGTCGCTGTTACCAGCATTCCGCTATGCCGACACCGCCCCGGGTAGCAGCCTGATGCACCTGGCGGCCAAGCTCGCGCCGCAACGCGAGGACTGGTCGCGCATGCAGCGCTCGCTGCTGGAGATGGTGCCCAGCGACCATGTCGTGGAGGGCACGTTGCGCCTGGGCGTGTTCGATGACGTGGAGGGCCCTGCGCATCCGTTCAAGCCGTTGGCCGTGGATGGCACGGCCCTGGCGTTGTGCCCCAACGATGGCTGCGGCTTCCTGAAACTGGAGGTGGCCTTGGCCATTCCGGCCTTCCGCAAGCATTACGATGCCTGGCACGCGGTGCAGGCGAACCAGGCCACCGAGGAGCAGCGCGATCTGGTGGCCAAGGACAAGGGGCCTTCGATGATGCCGGCGCAGGCGTTGCACCATTACCCGCGCGATGCCGCGGCGCTGGAAGAGGCGCACGCGGCGATGCAGGAACGGCTGCAGACACTGGAGCCGGCAGGCGATGATCCGCTGTGGGTGTACAGGCCGCTGATCGGCGGTGGCTACAAGGGTCAGCGGGTGCGTGCGGTGCCTTCGGCCGACGACAAGGTGCATCTGCCGCAGCAGCGCAGCCAGGCATTCGACGTCACGGGCGGCCCGTTGCTGCTCGGCAAACCTCCCTACGACAAGCAAAATCTGCTGCCGGTGCCGGAGCAGCGCATCGCCACCGTGGCCAAGGGCGACGCCACCGCCGCGTTCCTCTCCCAGTGCTTCGGCATCCAGTACAGCTACACCGGTTTCGATGATCGCTCCGGCGTCGATCCGCAGATGCTGCACAGCAAGGGCATGCTGGTGGTGGTGCCGGAGCAGCAGTGGCCGGCCGCGTTCAGCGACACCGACCTGGCCTGCTCCAAGGAAGATCTGAAGACGCTGTCGTGCTGGACAAACGGCCGTGACCGCGGTGCGTTGCCGCGCGACATCCTCAGCACCGGCAGCCTGCGGCTCAAGGACATCGTGGAGCCTGGGCGCCTGGGCGCACTGCCGATCGACGAGTTGCGCAAACGCGACATGGACACCGACGGCGACGACGCCTTCATCTACGCAGGCTATCCCAAGCTGGCTGCGCTGATTTCGCGGGTGATGGATCGCAAGGCCAGGCTCGGTCGGCAAAAGTCCTTCAAGCCGCCGAAGACGGCCACGCCGGCCATCGACCCGGTCAGCGGCCACTACCAGCCCGGGCGGCTGTCGGAAATCATGGCCCTCAAGCGCGGTCAGCGCATCACCTCGGCGGCCGCCACGCTGGCGGCGCGCTTCATGGGGCAGCCGGACGAGCTGCGCGAAGCGATGGCGCGCGACATGATGTTCGGCACCTACGATGGCATCGAGCGCGGGTTGCGCGACGGTTTGCGCGAGCTGCTCGAAGAGCAGGTCCGCGATCCCCAGGTGTTGGCCACGCTGCGCGTGCAGGCGCGCGAGGCGATCAAACGCGCCCACCTGCCCGAGGCGCGTGAAGCTGCCGAGTTGCTGCACGCGCAGCTGCGTGCGCTTGCGGCGGACCCGGCCGCCGACAGCGCCGCGCCGGCGTTGCCCGAGGCCCTGGCTGAGGCGTTTCCCGGCCTGGCCAAGGCCTACGAGGCCGCTTCTGGCGTCGACGCGCGCATCCACGCCATTCTGGACAACTATCCGGTGTGCCGGCTGTCGCATGCGCAGTTCCCGGACGGGCAACCCGGGCTCGTCCCCGGCGAGCCGGAACTGACCATGCGCAACCTGTTCACCATCGCGATCAAGGTCGGCACCGATGCACTGAAGTCCGACACCGGTACGGCACTGTTCGCCAAGATCGTGGAGGCCTGCGAACGGGCCGAGCGGGGCTTCGCCGAGCGGGTCCGCAGCCTGCCCTACAGCAGGGTAACCGCCCGGGCCATGCAGGATGGGCGCTTCGATCCCGAACAGACCAAGCTGCTGCTGCAGCGCATGCCGTCGATGGCCGCTGGCGTCATGGAAGACGCGCTTGAGGCGCTACAGCAGGCCGGCTGGATCGACCGGTCTCAGCCGCCGGCCGAGCGTCTGCGCGACGTGCAGCCGCAGGACATTGCGCTCAAGGCACAGACCTTGCTCGGGCGCGCTCGCCAGATGGAGCCGCAGGTCACCGACATGCTGCAGAACATTGCCGCGCGCCATGGTGGGCAACTGGCCGGCACGCAGCATCAACTGAAGTCATACAGCTCGTTGCAGGAAAAGCTCAAGCAGCGAGTGGCGTTGAAGAAGCAGTCGTTGGAAGAGGCGGCAGCCAGCGTGAACGACGCGCTGCGCTACAGCGTGGTGCTGGAACCGCAGGGCTTTACCGCCGGCCTGCGCGCCGTGCTGGCCGCACTGGACGATCAGGGCCATGCACGGGTCAAGCTGACCAATCAATTCACCGAGTACTCGCCCTCCTTCAAGGCCATCAATCTCACGCTGCGCAGCCCTGAGGGTGCGCTGTGGGAGATCCAGTTCCATACGCCGGAGACCTTCGCGCTCAAGGAGCGTTTCCACGATCTGTACAAGCGCACCCACGCGCTGGCGCTTGGCGGTGCGTCGCGGGCCGAGCAGCGCACGCTGCAGGCGCCTGCGCTGGAGGCCTTCAAGCGCGTGGCCTCGCCGCCAGGGTGCGAGGAGATCGACGACTGGCAGGAAGAAACCGTGCCGGCGTTGGCAGGCACGCCGCCGGCGCTCGCCTCCGAACAGACCCCCGTCAATGCAGGCGCATCGCCGGCACACAGGGTGTTCAATGCCGCCACAGGCAAGCAAGCGTCGCTGACGCCGGTGCTCAACACGCTGGCCGACGGCTTGGGCGCGCGGCTCTGGGGCAACGTGCGCTACAAGGCCAGCCAGGGCCGGATCGAGCAGGTGCAACAGGCGCCGTTCCAGAAATCGCTCGCCTCGATCAAGGACAAGATCCGGCGCCATCTGCGCGCCGGCATGACTGCAGAACAGGCCACGCAAAGCGTGGGCGATGCGCTGCGCTATGCGCTTGAGTTGCCGTCCGAGGGTTTCGTGGCGAAGGTGCAGGCGGCCCAGGACGCACTGCGTCGGCAAGGGATGACGTGCGTGAATCTGCAGAATTACTTTACCTCGGGAGACGGCACCTACCGTGGCATCAATGCCAGCTTCACCGATGCCGAGGGCTACGCGTTCGAAGTGCAGTTCCACACGGCCGAGAGTTTCAACGCCAAGGCGCAAACGCATCTGTCGTATAAGCGGATGCAGTTGGCGCAGGCACGCCTCGACAGGGAGCGGCAAAAACCTCAACCGGACCCGATTAGGCAGGCAAACCTGACGCAGGAGATCGCAGGGCACAAAAAGGCGATGCACGAGATGATGGCTAACGTGAGCAAGCCCGCCTACATCGAGCGTCTTGGAGGCCGCGCATGAGGACCAATCAACGCGCAAGACCTCGCGCACCTGCGGCTCTCAAGCGTCCCGCTGTGAGCCGGACGACAGCTCCGCCCTCAAGCCATGAGCGCCGGGTTCCACGGGTGCGCGAATCAAGCGCGTGAGGCTCGCAGGCGCGGGCGAATGCGTTGATCGCCGTTATGGCGATCGACCGCGAGGTGTATAAGCACGGCGTGCAAACCGGAGGTGTTGCTGCGTGCATGCCGAGCAACCGTGCACCTGAGCGAACACGGGCAACCAGCAGGGATCGGTCCTGCCGCCAGCACAGACGTTTTCAACCGAATCCCGCCGGCCCTCGCCGCGTCGAAGGTCCCTACGGGTCATGCGCGCGCAAGCGGCGTGGTCGTCAGGACGAAGGACGCGTCTATTCCCGCGGCGGCAACACCGACAGTACTTCTTCGATGGTGGTCAGCCCGGCGGCGACCTTCTCCAGCCCGGTGCGGCGCAGCGTGCGCAGGCCTTCGCCGCGGGCAGCCTGGCTGAAGCTGGCAAGTTCCGTGTCCGGGCGGATCAGGGTGCGCAGGTGCGGGGTAACCGGCAGCAGTTCGTACAGGCCCACCCGGCCCAGATAGCCGGTGCGGCGGCATTCCAGGCAGCCGACCGGCGCGTGCACGTTGAGTGGTTCCGGCAGCGCTTCGCCGGGTTCGCGGATGGCCGCCCAGTCGGCGTCGCTGAGCGTGTGCGGGCGCTTGCAATGCACGCACAGCGTGCGTACCAGCCGCTGCGCCAGCACGCCGTTGAGCGTGGAGGCCACCAGGTAATGGGGTACGCCCAGATCGAGCAGGCGGGTGATCGCAGAGGCCGCGTCGTTGGTGTGCAACGTCGACAACACCAGATGCCCGGTAAGCGAGGCCTGCACCGCCATTTGCGCGGTTTCCAGGTCGCGGATTTCGCCGATCATGATGATGTCCGGATCCTGGCGCAGCAGCGTGCGCACGCCGCTGGCGAAATCCAGGTCGATGTTCTGCTGCACCTGCATCTGGTTGAATTCCGGCGCGATCATTTCGATCGGGTCTTCCACGCTGCACACGTTCACATCCGGCGTGGCCAGGCGTTTGAGCGTGGAATACAGCGTGGTGGTCTTGCCTGAGCCGGTCGGGCCGGTGACCAGCACGATGCCGTGCGGACGCTCGACCAGCGCGCTCCAGCCGGCCGCTTCTTCGGGGCTGAAACCCAACTGCTCGATGCTCTTGAATGCCGAATCCGGGTCGAAGATACGCATCACGCACTTTTCGCCGAATGCGGTGGGCATCGTCGACAAGCGCATTTCCACTTCGCGCCCGCCGGGCGAGCGGGTCTTGATGCGGCCATCCTGCGGACGCCGGCGTTCGGCCAGATCCATGCGGCCCAGCACCTTGATGCGGCTGACCACCGCGGTCATCACCGACGGCGGCACTTCCAGCACCTTGTGCAGTACGCCGTCGATGCGGAAGCGCATGCGCCCGGCGTCGCGGCGCGGCTCCAGATGGATGTCGCTTGCCCGCTGTTCGTAGGCGTACTGCAGCAGCCAGTCGACGATATGCACGATGTGGTGGTCGTCGGCGTTGACGTCGCCGGCGCGGCCCAGTTCCACCAGTTGTTCGAAGCTGGGCAGGCCGACGTTGGATTCGGTGCTGCGTGCATCGCTACGCGCGCCGCGCACCGACTGCGTGACACCGAAGAACTCCATCGTGTAGCGATGCAGATCCAGCGGGTTGATCAGCGCCAGCTCGATGCGGCGCCGGCTCAGATGCTGCACGTCGGCCAGCCAGTCCAGCGCCAGCGGCTCGCTGGTGGCGATCAGCACGCGCTCGGCACCCAGCGCCAACGGCAGGATGCGATGGCGGCGCGCATAGGCGTGCGAGACCACGCCGGTCACGGCGGCGACATCGATGCGAGTGGGGTCGATGCGCAGATAGCGTAGCCCGGTGCGCGTGGCCAGCCACTCGGTCAGCCGCTCCAGTCCGAGCTCGCCGGCCGGCGGTTGCGCCGCATGCAATTTCAGATTGGCCAGCAGCACCAGCGGATGCACATCGCTGGCACTGCGCGCGCCGCTGGCGGAAAACTGCACACGCTCGTGTTCGTGGGGCACCACCATGCCGTCGGCCAGCAGGGCCGCAGCCACCGGGTCGAACATCAGCCGGCCGCGCGGCAGCAATGCCACGGCGTTGTCCGGATCGGCGGTGCGCCGCTGTTCCATGCGTGTCTTCCCCTGCAGCGGTGCTCCGCGGCAAAGCGCCGCGGGTCGGCCGGTATACTAGCGCACCCCTTCCGCACGGCCTCTGCTGCATGTCCGATTCCCGGCGCGTTCCAATCACTTTCCAGGGCCTGATCCAGACCCTCAACCAGTACTGGGCCGAACAAGGCTGCGTGCTGATCCAGCCGCTGGACCTGGAAGTGGGTGCGGGCACATTCCACCCGGCCACGTTCCTGCGCGCGCTGGGCCCGGAGCCGTGGAATGCGGCCTATGTGCAACCCTCGCGCCGCCCCACCGATGGCCGCTACGGCGAAAATCCCAATCGCCTGCAGCGCTATTACCAGTACCAGGTGGCGATGAAGCCCAACCCGGACAACATCCAGGACCTGTATCTGGGCTCGTTGCAGGCGTTGGGTATCGATCCGTTGGTGCACGACCTGCGCTTTGTCGAAGACAACTGGGAGTCGCCCACGCTCGGTGCCTGGGGCGTGGGCTGGGAAGTCTGGCTCAACGGCATGGAGGTCACCCAGTTCACTTACTTCCAGCAGGCCGGCG
This sequence comes from Xanthomonas sp. JL1, assembly GCF_038405005.1. Lineage (NCBI taxonomy): Bacteria > Pseudomonadati > Pseudomonadota > Gammaproteobacteria > Lysobacterales > Lysobacteraceae > Xanthomonas > Xanthomonas sp. JL1. Next base: position 11,902 of record NZ_JBBYGR010000069.1, read on the forward strand.
GGCTCGAGTGCAAGCCGGTGCTCGGCGAGATCACCTACGGGCTGGAACGGTTGTGCATGTATCTGCAGCGTTGCGACAACGTCTACGCGCTGGTGTGGACCTACGGCCCGGATGGCGCCGCAGTGACCTACGGCGATGTGTATCACCAGAACGAGGTGGAGCAGAGCACCTACAACTTCGAACACGCCAACGTGGCCGAGCTGTTCCACCGCTTCGACGCCTGCGAAGCCGAAGCCAAGCATCTGGTGGAGGTCGGCCTGCCGCTGCCGGCGTATGAGCAGGTCACCAAGGCCAGCCACGCCTTCAACCTGCTGGATGCGCGCCGTGCGATCAGCGTGACCGAACGCCAGCGTTACATCCTGCGCGTGCGCGCGCTGGCCCAGGGCGTGGCGCAGGCGTATTACGCGCAGCGCGAGAAGCTTGGCTTTCCTGGGGTAAAGCAGTAGCCAGAGCCCCTCTCCTGCGGGAGAGGGGGTGGGGTGAGGGTACGGGGCGCAGCCCTCGTGCACTCAAACTCCACAGAGCCTCGCCCGTACCCTCATCCGCCCTTGCGGGTCACCTTCTCCCAAGGGGAGAAGGACGCAACAAGCCCCTCTCCCCTCGGGAGAGGGGTGAGCGTATGGGGCACAGCCCTCATGCACCCAAACTCCACAGAGCTTCGCCCGTACCCTCATCCGCCCCCTCCGGGGCACCTTCTCCCGACGGGAGAAGGGAATACGCAAAGGTCCATGTCATATGAGCGAACAACTTCCCCTGCTGATCGAACTGGGCACCGAAGAGCTGCCGGTCAAGGCGCTGCCGGATCTGGCGCAGGCGTTTTTCGATGGTGTGCTCAGCGGCCTGGAAAAGCGCGGCATTGCCGTCACCCGTGGCGCTGCCAAACCGCTGTCCACCCCGCGTCGTCTGGCGGTGCTGCTGCCGGGCGTGGCCACCGAGCAGCCGGAGCAGCGCTCCGAAGTGCTGGGACCGTATCTCAACATCGCCCTCGACGCCGAAGGCCAACCGACCAAGGCATTGGCGGGTTTCGCGGCCAAGGCCGGCATCGACTGGACCGCGCTGGAGCGCACCAGCGACGCCAAGGGCGAGCGTTTCGTGCACCGCGCGGTGACCCCGGGCGCGCGTACCGCCGAGCTGTTGCCGGAGATCCTGCGCGAGGCCATCGCCGCGATGCCGATTCCCAAGCCGATGCGCTGGGGTGGGCACGAATACGCCTTCGCACGGCCGGTGCAGTGGCTGGTGCTGCTGTTCGGCAACGAGGTGATCCCGGCCGAATTGCTGGGCGTGCGTGGCGATCGCATCACGCGCGGCCACCGCTTCATGCATGAGGGCGCGGTCTCGCTGGCGGTGCCGGGCGACTATGTCGAAGCCTTGCGTGCGGCGCATGTACTGGTGGATCCCGATGCGCGCCGCACCCGCATCGTCGAAGAAGTGGAAGCGGCCGCCAAGCAGGCCGGCGGCAGCGCGCGCATCAGCGACGACAACCTGGAGCAGGTGGTCAACCTGGTCGAATGGCCGTCGGCGGTGCTGTGCAGTTTCGAACGCGATTTCCTGGCGGTGCCGCAGGAAGCGTTGATCGAAACCATGGAGATCAACCAGAAATTCTTCCCGGTGCTGGACGACGGCGGCACCTTGACCGAGCAGTTCATCGGCATCGCCAACATCCAATCCAAGGACGTGGCCGAAGTCGCCAAGGGCTACGAGCGCGTCATCCGTCCGCGCTTTGCCGACGCCAAGTTCTTCTTCGACGAAGACCTCAAGCAGGGTCTGCAGGCGATGGGCGATGGTCTGGCCAGCGTCACCTATCAGGCCAAGCTGGGCACGGTGGCCGACAAGGTCGCACGCGTGGCAGCGCTGGCGGAAGTCATCGCGCCGCAGGTGGGCGCCGACCCGCTGCAGGCACGCCGCGCTGCAGAATTGGCCAAGAACGACCTGCAATCGCGCATGGTCAACGAATTCCCGGAATTGCAGGGCATTGCCGGCCGCCATTACGCCAAGGCCGCCGGTGAGCCCAGCGAGATTGCGCTGGCCATCGACCAGGCCTACCAACCACGCTTTGCCGGCGACGACATCGCACTGTCGCCGCTGGGCAAGGTGCTGGCGATTGCCGAACGCCTGGATACCTTGGCCGGTGGATTTGCGGCCGGGTTGAAGCCGACCGGTAACAAGGATCCGTTTGCGCTGCGGCGCAATGCGTTGGGGTTGGCGCGGACGGTGATTGAGAGTGGGTTTGATCTGTCCCTAACTGAATTGCTCAAGAAAGCAGTCGGTTTGGTTAATTCCGCTTTGGCTTGGTCGCAAGCTAGCAAACAACAGACAGCGGTTGAGGCTGCCAAGGTGCAAGGTGTCCATGTCGCAGAGCGTCAGAGCGGCGGATTATGGGTGCCAAACGTAGAGGCAACTTCAGCAGAAATCCTCGACTTCATCCTCGACCGCCTACGCGGCTATTACGCCGACAAGGGCGTACCGGCTACGCATTTCAACGCGGTCGCCGCATTGTTCTCCGGCACGTCCGAAGCCGTGACGGCACCGACCGGCGTAGGAGCGCACCCGGGCGCGACCCACGGCTCCCTTTACGACTTCGACCGCCGCATCGATGCCATCGGCATCTTCGCCACGTTGCCCGAAGCCCAAGCGTTGGCCGCGGCCAACAAGCGCATCCGCAATATCCTGCGCAAGGTGGAAGGCGAGATTCCCGGCGACATCGACACTGCGCTGTTGCGCGAACCGGCCGAAGAAGCCCTGGCCGAAGCGGTGGAAGCCGCCATCGGCGCTACCGGCGATGCCTTGCATCGCCACGACTACGTTGCCGTGCTCGCACGCTTGGCGCGCCTGCGCCCACAAGTGGATGCGTTCTTCGACGGCGTGATGGTCAATGCCGAAGACCCGCAGCTGCGTGCCAACCGCCTTGCCCTGCTGAAGAAGCTCGGCGACCGCCTCGGCAGCGTCGCCGCCATCGAGCACTTGTCCAGCTGATGTCCAGTTCGACGGGCGCGCTGCACTGGCAGACGGCGCAGGCCGCGTTGGCACGTCGCGACCTGGGTGTGGCGGGGTCCGCACTGCAGGCGTTGCTGGAGGTCGAGCCGACACATGTGTCGGCGCGCGTGCTGCTGGCCGGCACCGTGCTGGCCAACGGCCGCATGCGCGAAGCGGTGGCGCAGCTGCAGCTGGCCGCACGCGATGTCGACGATGACGTGGCGATGCGTTGCCGCGTGGCGCAGGCCTTGTTGCGCGTCGGCGCACATCGCCAATTGCACGCGCTGCTGCGGCATCCCTCGGTGATGCAGTGCCGCGACGGCGCGACCTTGGCCTTGCTCGCACACGTGCACCAATCCTTGGGCGAACACGTCGACGCCCTGGCGATGATGCAGCGCGCACAGGTCTGCGGATTCGATGGGCCGGACTTCCGTTTTTTTCTCGCAGTGCAACTGCAGTTCAATGGTCGCCTGGATGACGCAGCGCAGGCCTTGGAGCAAACCCTGGCGCTGGTGCCGGGCTACGGCCGCGCGGCACTCACGCGTGCGCGGCTGCGCCGTCAAACCGTCAGCAGCAACCATGTCGACCAATTACGCCAGCAGTTGCAGCGTTCCAAACCCGACAGCGAAGATCGCGCCGGGCTGGCATTTGCGTTGTACAAAGAGTTGGAAGATCTCGGCGACACCGATGCCGCCTGGGACGCACTGCAGCACGGCAATGCGGTCATGCATGCGCGCCTGCGTCACGATGCCGATGCCGAGGCGTCGCTTTACGCACGGTTGGGCACCCTGGCTGAACAAGGTGTGTTCGCAGCGCAGGCCAGCGACGCCGATGCCGTCGCGCTGCAAGGTCCGCAGCCGATCTTCGTGCTCGGCCTGCCGCGCTCGGGCACCACGGTGCTGGAGCGCATGCTGGGCAATCATTCGCAAATCGTGTCGGCCGGCGAATTGAACGACTTCGGCCACCAGCTGCGCTGGGGTGCGGATCAGGCTGGCCGCAGTCTGCTGGACGCGGGATTGCTGCAGGCGTTCCCAACGCTGGATTACACGCAGATTGGCGCGCGGTATCTCGAACAGACCCAGTGGCGTGCCGGACCGGCGCGCTGGTATATCGATAAATTGCCCGCCAATGCGGTGGCGATCGGTGCAATCGCGCGCGCGCTGCCGGGTGCGCTGATCGTGCATCTGGTGCGCGAGCCGATGGCGGTGTGCTTCTCCAACTACCGCGCGCTGTTCGGCGATTCGTATGCCTACAGCTACGACGTGCACACGCTGGCGCGCCACTATCAGGCGTATCACGGGTTGATGGCGCAATGGCGCGCGGCATTGCCGGGCCGGGTGATCGATGTGGACTATACGCAGATGGTGCGCGATCCATCCACGGTGTTGCAGCAGTTGATGGCACGTTGCGGCTTGGACATCGAACCTGGGCAGAGCGACATCACGCGTAATGCGGCGGCGTCGGCCACGCTGAGCAGTGTGCAGGTGCGCGAGGGCGTGCACAGTCGCAATGTGGAGCACTGGCGGCGCTATGCCATGCAGCTGGAGCCGCTGCGGCAAGCGTTGGCAGAGGCTGGCCTGATCGATGCCGGCTTGCATTAACAGCGGCATTTAGATCTTGGGCGCAGCAGCAGACGCGCTGCGAGCGCACTTGATCTGCCTCTACTCCGATGCTTACCAATGCAATCGCCTCGGTGGACAGCAGTGACGCTAGCCGAGCCGCTCGCGCAACGTGATAAATGCATGCTCTTGCATGCAGGCGCGCAACAGGGCCGCAGCTGCGTCGCAAGCCCTAAAACGCCAGCGGCAGCCGTTATGGCTGCCGTTGGAGGTACGCATGCACAGTGCGGTGAATCAATGCGCGCCGAAGCGCCAGTTCAATTCCAGCATGTAGGCACGGCCGTAGCCGGTGTAGTTGAAGATGTTGTAGTACGGGTAATAGGTGTCGGTGCGGTCGCGTGGCGGACGGGTATTGGCCAGGTTATTGACCGTCGCCGTCAGTGAGATATCGTCGCTGATTGCATAGTCCAGCGTCGCATTGAACGTGGTCCAGGCCGCCACCTTGCCGGCGTCCTTGGTCGCGTAGCCGGCATCGCTGCGTTGTGCGGCGGAGTTGGGCGTGCGGCCGTAGCGTTGACCGAACAGCGTGGTCGTCCAGGCATTCTTCTTCCAGGTCAGCGAGGCGTTGGCGATGCTGTGGAATTCCTGCGAATAGAACGGATTGCTGAGCAGGTCGATGACCGGATCCTTGGGGAATTGCTGGCTTTCATGCTTGAGCGTGAGGTTGTATTGCGCATCGACGAGGAAGGTTCCCCACGACGCGGTGCTCCAGTCGTAGCTGGCCTTGGCGAGCACGCCTGACACCTGTTCGGTGGAGATGTTGATCGGGTTGACCCGGATGCTATTCAAGCGGTTCGGCACGGTTGCGTCGGGCCCGGTGCGGTCGATGCGCGACAGGGCGTCCACGCAGGTGGGCGAGGCGATGTCCAGGTTTCCCAGGCGGCATGCCGACTCTATCTGCAACAGCTGGTCGTAGTTAATGTCGCTGACTTCGTTGGTGATGTTGATGTGATAGTAGTCCGCGCTGGCACTGAGGTGAGCGCTGGGCGACCACACCAGGCCATAGCCCCAGGATTTGGCGGTGATCGACTTCAGCTCTGGGTTGCCGCCACGCCGTCCGGCAATCGTCGTGTCGCTGTAGCTGCAATCGGCAATCGGCTTGTTGGGTTCTTCGATCGCGCAGCGGTAATAGTCGTTGACGCTCTCGTAGAAGCCGCTGTCGCCAGCGAAGGTATAGGCCATATCGGGGGCCTTGAACGCGGTGGCGTAGTTGCCGCGCAACAACAGCGCATCGACCGGCCGGAACTCCAGTCCCACCTTATAGGTCAGCCTGGAGTCGCTGCCGCCGCCCTGGTTCTTGTAGTCGTCATAGCGGCCAGACAGATTGGCGGTCAACGTGCTGAGGATGGGCACGTGCATTTCTAACGCGACCGCCCAATTATCGCGCTTGCCGCTGCCCTGGGTGCCGGTCAGCTGGTAGAAATCGCCTGCGATCACGCGTGGATCGGTTGGATTGTTCCAGTACTGATTGCCGGCCTGCAGCACGCCGGCTACGCCGACCGCACCGGCAGGCAGGGTGAATAACTCGGTATTGGTCAGCTGCAAGTTGAGGTTCTGGGTCCAGGTTCTGGACTTGGTGTGGATCTCGTCGTTGAAGCTGCGGTACTGCGCCGGCGTCAATGCGCGATAGAAGTTGGCATCGTTGGGCGAATAGATCGGGTAGCCGTATTGCTCGCTCAGTTGCGGGCCGAGGAACTGCTGGCGGAAAAAGTCCTCGATACGGTCGGCCAGTGGCCATTGCTGGCGGCTTTCGATACGGTATTCGGAGCGTGCGTAGTAGGCGTCGTAGGTCCAGTTGCTGCCGCCCAGGCCGCCCTTCATGCCGAGCGCTATATTATACGAATCGGCAGTCTGGCGATCGTTGTTGAAGTCGAGATTTCCGGTTTCCTCGGGCGCGAAAATACGCTTGTAGGTCTCCAGCTGCTGGGTGTTCTGGTTGTAGAACAGGCCGCCGGTGTCGGCGGAGGTCAGCCAGGACCGCGAGCCGCCATTGACTTCTACCTTGGTGCGGTTGAGAAGCAGTGTCGCGTACAGCTCGGCATTGTCGTTGAAGGCATAGCTCAGGTTGGCGTAACCGCTCGCACTGCGCTCCTTGTTGAGAATGCTTGAGTAGCCGAGCGCGCTGCGGCTGCCGCAGTAGTTGCCGCGCTTGGAGCGGTTGTCGAGCGTGACCGAGTGGTTGAACAGCGCGCCCAGCGCAGCGCAATTGTCTGCGCCCGGGTCGATATAGCTGTCCGGGGGGCCGGGGATGCTGTGCAGCGCCACCTGTGAGCCATAGCGCAGGGTCGGATCCGGGTTGTCGTTGGTCGAATCGAAATTGCGCCGTTGAAAACCGTAGATCGGGTCCTGATTGTTGAGCTGCAGCCCCCAGACGATGTTGGCGCCGCCGATCGCGTTGCCGCCGGTGAGCTGAAAGCGCTGGTTGTTGCCGCCGCCACCGTCGTAGGTGCCCATGCGGTAATTCATCTGCATGCCGTCCATGCGCTTTTTCAGGATGATGTTGACCACCCCGGCGATTGCACTGGAGCCGTAGATCGAGGACTGATTGCCGGGCGCCACGTCGATGCGCTCAACCATGCCGACCGGCACGCTGGCCAGATCGACGAAATTGCTTTGACCGTTGTAAAGCAGCGGGTAGTCGGCCATCGGCCGGCCATCGATGAGCACCAGCGTAAAGCCAGGGTCCAGGCCGAGCAGGCTCAGCGACTGGGCACCGGGGGTGAAGCCGCCGGTGAACTGGCCGTCCTGGACCGAGCCGGTGGCCATCGGCTGCGAGCGCAGCACGTCGTAGACGTCCTTGAAGCCGCGGCGCTGGATGTCCTGGGCAGTGATCGAGAACACCGAGGTTGCAGTTTCGATCTGGGAGCGGGGGATCAACGAACCTGTCACGGTGACCTTGTCCAACTGTGTCACGTCGTCCTGGCTCTGCGCTATTGCGAGGGACGGCAGCGCTAGAGCAGCACACACGGCATTAACCAGAAGGTGGCGCTTCATCGGGTTTCTCTCTCCTAAGCGGCGCGACTTGCAGAAAACGCGGCGAGAGCAAGTCCCGCAACGATAACCGCCAACGAAACGTTGAAGGTGCGCGGACTTTACGCAGTAGGGCCTGCCTGGTAAAGCCAAGCCTGTCTAGTTTCTGGTTGTTTCATGCCGAGGCCGGACAGGTTGTGCCGATTTCCCCGTCGCGGCCAATGCGCCATGTCCCGCTCGATCACGGATCGCTCGGCGTACAACCTGGGATTGCACAGCAGACGGTCGCATGCCTTGAGCAGTGCACGTACCCGCGTCGCGCCGGGCCAGGCACGTGCAAGGTCGATCAGGGTCAGCCGACCTCCGTGCAACAGCGCTTCAATCGCGCCGAGCAAGGCGCGCTGTCGTAATGCGTGCATGCCGGACAGTGAGTCGGGCAGGCACTTCTGCGATACTTCGCTGGCGCGCATGGTCGGCACTGTTCTCTGGCTTGGTCACCTTGAAGCGTGCCCCATGCGCGCACCTTCTTCCACGGCCTGGCCCACCAAGTGCTTGATCTCGCAAGAAGAAATGTGGGGAAGCCTCAGAATCCGGACCATCTGTTCTTCGGTGAACTTCGACTTCTTCATGCAGAGCTCTTTGGAGTGGAACTCTACTTTCAAGTGGATCGAATTAACGAGGACGCTTCACTGGTACTACTGTAGGTGCAGTCGGCGATCAGCATGTTGGGCTCTTCAACCGAGCGCAAGCCATGAGTCCGTCGTCCACACAGTCACTGATCGCTCATCGGATCCAAGTTTGCCTGGAAAGATCGAACACGCGGTCCCCCATCGCAATGGTCTGCTCGCGATGAGCGATGATGATCCTGGTGATCTCCAGATCCATAACTGCGTCGTTGACAACTTTTTCGTTCTTGCTATCCAGATGGCTGGTCGCTTCATCGAGCACGAGGATCTTAGGCTGCGTGTATAGTGCCCTCGCCAGTAGGATCCTTTGCTTCTGTCCACCGGACAAAGTCGAGCCCATATCGCCGACCAGGGTTTCGTAGCGCATTGGCATCTTCACTATGTATGTCATCGTGGATACCAGCAGCACGCGCTGCCGCTTCGATCTCAGACAGCTCCGCCGAGCTGTCGAAGAACGCCACGTTGTCGGCCATTGTCCCAGAGAATAAGCAATCATCCTGCATCACTGCCGCCATTCCCTCGGCGGGGATTGCGCTGCGGCACACAGGTCTGGGCTGCTCGGTTACTGTCACTTCTCCTTCCTGCGGCGCAAGCAGGCCAAGGACGATTTTGGCAAGCGTGGTCTTGCCACATCCGCTTGGACCGACCAAGGCAACAGACTGGCCGGGTGCTATGGTGAAGCTCAAGTTCCTGAGGATCCACGGTTCCCATTCGGAGTAGCGACAACACCGAATAACGTTGCCAGCCGACGCGGAGCGATCACATTGTCGGCGGCGCAGTGCCACCACCGTCCACACACGGCAGCGGCAAGCGCGCAGGTCCTCACCTACCTCATCATCCGCTTACGCGCGATGCGCTGTGGCCAGGTAGTCCGCGCTCTGCATTTCGATCAGGCGCGAGGCGGTGCGTTCGAAGGCGCCGGCCAGGCGCTGGCCGCTGTACAAGGCCGGCGGTGCGTCTTGTGCGGTGCAGACCAGATTGACGTGGCGGTCGTACAGCTCATCGATCAGGTTGACGAAGCGGCGCGCGGCATCTTCGTTCATGCGGTCGAAGTGCGGAATGCCGCCCAGCAATACCGTAGTGAACTCGCGCGCGATCTCGATGTAGTCGCCGGGTCCGCGCGGGCCTTCGCACAGCGCGGCAAAATCGAACCAGGCGATACTCTTGCCACGTGCACGCACCGGAATCTTGCGCGATTCGATTTCGATATTGCCCGCGCGCGCCTCGGCGTTACCGCTCAACTCGCTCCAGCGCTGCGCAAGCCAGGCATCGGCTTGCGCGTCCAAGGGTGCGCGATACACCGGCGCGCGCGTCAGTGCGCGCATGCGGTAATCCTCGGTGCCTTCTGCATAGAGCTCCACGCAGAACTTCTGTAGCAGCGCGATCGCTGGCATGAAGCTGTCGCGCTGCAATCCGTTGGCGTAGAGATTTTGCGGCGCGGTATTGGATGTGGTCACCAGCGTGACGCCTTCGGCGAACAGGCGTTCGAGCAGGCGCGCCAGCAACATCGCATCGCCGATATCGGTGACGAAGAATTCGTCCAGCACCAGCACGCGCAGATTCTCGCGCCACTGCTGGGCGATTCTGGCCAGCGGATCGCTTTGCCCGGCATGCTCGCGCAACTGCTCGTGCACGCCGCGCATGAAACGGTGGAAATGCGTGCGGTATTTCTGCTTGATCGGCAGGCCGTCGTAGAACAGATCGACCAGAAAGGTCTTGCCGCGCCCGACACCGCCCCAGACATACAGGCCACGTACCGGTTCGGGTTTTTTCCAGAACGCCGATAGCCGATCGAGCCAACCGTCCTGTTCGCCGTCCACCAACGCTTCGTGAATACGGTCCAGTTCCGCCAGGGCCGCCCGTTGCGCGGGGTCGGCGCGCCAGTCACCGCGTTGTACGCCGGCGGCGTAGCGCTGCGACGGGGTCATCTCACTCATTACATTCTCCGCGGGCCGGCTGCAGCCTGACCCGCTCAACAGCGCATCGCAGGGCGACGCGCATGGGCCGTGCCGCGGTCAGACTGCGGCCGGCAACCAGCGCCGGACACCATGCTGGATCGCACCGCGCAGGTCGATCAATTTGCGGTGGAAGAAATGGCTGGTGTCGGGCATGCGCACCAACTCGGGGGGCTGTTCCAGGGTGTCCAGCCAGTCGTAGACCGCTTGCGGTTCGACGATCTCATCGGCATCGCCCTGGATCACCAACCACTGCGCCGGCGGCTGCATATCGCTGAAATCCCAGCGCCCGGCCGGCGGTGCGATCGAAATCAGCACCTGCGGTGCGATGGATCCGGCAGCACGCAGCGACACGTAGGCACCGAAGCTGAAACCGCCCAACCACACTGTGTCGCCCGGGCGCTGCGTGCGCACCCAGTCGGCGACCGCACGCAGATCGTCCTGCTCGCCATCGCCATGATCGAATGTGCCCGCCGAATTGCCGACGCTGCGGAAATTGAAGCGCACCACGGTGATGCCCAGCTCGCGCAGCGCGCGCGCGGCCATGGTGACCACCTTGTTGTGCATGCTGCCGCCCTCGGTGGAGAGCGGATGGCAGAAGATGGCGGTGACCGCGCGTGCGGCAACACCCGGCTCGGGCAGATCGACCGCGACATCCAGCGGGCCGACCGGCCCCTGCAGCGTCAACGCAGCCGATTCGGTGGGGAATGAGGGATTGGACATGCCTGCATAATAGCCGCACCGCCGGCCGCGTTCATCGCCCTGCCTGCACATTTCGTTGCGTTGCCCATGCATTTGCTGCTGTTTGCCGTTGTCTGCAGTGTCCTGGTGTCGGTGCTGTTGAAGCTTGCGCCGCGCCGCCAGATCGACGTGTTTCAGGCCATTACCTGGAACTAGGCCACCGCCGCACTGCTGGCGTGGCTGACGCTGCACCCTGCGTTGGACACGCTACGTGCTACGACCACGCCGTGGTTGGCGCTGCTGCTGTTGGCCGTCGCATTGCCCTCCATCTTCCTGGTGATGGCGCGGTCGGTCGCGGTCGCGGGCATTGTGCGTCCCGATATTGCGCAGCGCTTGTCGTTGGTGCTCTCGCTCGCCGCCGCCTTCACCGTCTTCGGCGAACCGGTCGATGGCTGGAAGCTGACGGGTCTGGCACTGGGCCTGTTGGCAATCGTGTGTATCGTGCGACGACCGCGTCACCAAGACGCCGCAGATCCGACACCGGTGACAATTGGCCGGCCCTGGCTGGTTGGCGTATGGAGCGGTTTTGCGCTCATTGACTTGCTGCTCAAGCACATTGCGCAGGCCGGGACACCATCGCTGACATCGTTGACGTTGTGTTTCGCGCTGGCCTTCCTGCTGATGCTTGGCGTGCAGAGCATGCGGGCGGCACGTGGCGCAAGGCTGAACATCCGCAGCATCCTTGCCGGCGTGCTGTTGGGTGCGCTCAATTTCGGCAACATCCTCTCTTACGTGCGCGCACACCAGCGACTGCCGCACAGCCCGGCGATCGTGTTTGCCAGCATGAATCTGGGCGTGGTCGTAGTGGGTGCCCTGGTCGGCAGGCTGGGAGTTGCCGAACGCCTGGGTCTGCGCGGCTGGTTGGGGCTGGCACTGGCGGCCCCCGCGATCGCTGCGATCGCATGGGGGATGCGTCTGGCTTGACGCTCGCGCTTTCGGACTGCGCGACGCCGGTTCGCCACCCGTCTTCGGCACCGCAATGGGATCGCTACGATGGATGGACAGTCCGAAAGGAGTAAGTGATGCGCACGAATTTTCTTCCGCGCAGCTATTATCGCGGCGCTGCAGAACAAGCCAGCTCAGCTGCTGCCGATGTGCCAGCAGCCACTCCGGAGTCATGTTCATCCCACGTGCTGCATCAAGCTCCCAGGACTGATGCGGTGAACAATACCTCCAGGTCGCCCCGCGCAATGCTCGCGTCAGCGCGCAAGTCGCTAGCTAGCCTGCGCAAGCGACTGCCTATGATGTGCCTGGGTTCACCGACCACCGAAGCAACCCAGACCCCGGGTAAGGCATCCACACCCCACGCCTCCGTGCAGAGTCCGCCGCGACCGCAGATGGCGCAAGCCGGCCTCGACGCGCCAGCGCCGGATGCCATGGGCAAACCCTTCTACCTGAATCCGCTGCGCCCCCCACCACGGCATCAGGCACCGGTGGCGCCTGCACGTACTAGAGAGCCCGTGCAGGTGCGGCCAAGCCGCAACGAAGACAGATGGCAACAGCAACAATCTCCCCATCGACGCAATGCAACCACCCAGGCGCCGCGGCAAATGGAACCTACCCGCGCTGCAGGGCGCGTGCCGGTTCGCGAATACGAACAAAACGGCAGCAGTCACTGGCGACAGCAGGCGCCGGACCGCATCGTGACTGACCGAGTGAGGCAGCCGCGCCTCCCAGAGTCGCCCCCATTGCCGGCGTCACTAAGCGTGTCGCCGACGTCGTCCTCGCCGACTCAAGGCAAGCGGCAGACGCTATTGGGCAGGCTGAATGCGCAATTGGTCCCGTATAACCAGAGGAAATATCAGATCGATACCCGTGAAGACCCTACGCCTACAGAAGAGGAGCGGGAGTTACTCAGAACGCGTCAGGTACTCATCGACCAACGCAATGAAATCCGTGACATTCAGCTCGACAGTATGCTCACAGGGCTTGCCCCTATGGAAAATATCCACCCGCCGAAGACAACGACCAGTCGTGTGAGTGTTGTCCAACACAAGGTGATTGAGACCAATAGGCGCGCATTCTTGGCTGTCGAAGGCAAAGAACTCGACATGGGCTTGATCGGCAGGGATTACGCAAGGGCGCAGCGTCGCATTGAGCCGCTGGAGGCCAGCGGGGCCGATTACAGGAAGATCAAACGTCTGAAACGCATGATGGAGGGTTACCAAAACTGGCTGGCGTTGCGGCAGATGATCGATGACATCAATGATCAGCTCGCACTGCTGGGCGCACCACAGCTGAGCGACAGCGACCCTAGTACACCGCGAGAGCGGGAGGATGCTGCTCAGGAGCAGCTAGACAGGCACGGAGACTCAATGGAGAACGGTTACCGATAATGAAAATCCTGACGGCCAGGAGCAGTGGCACTGCACGCGCATCGCAGCCCCCGGCCCGCGTGCGTGATGCAGCATGGGCCAAGGGACTGCGCACGCTTGGTAGCACAGCCACCATCAACGCGCCCAATGCGGAAACGGGTCGTCCAGCAGCTGCCATTGCGCCGGCCCCTGACGCAGTTCCTGATCGCTGAGCAGGCAGGCATCCAGCGCAGCGCGCGTGCGCGATGCGTCCATCTCCACGCCGATCACTGCCAGTTCCTGGCGGCGGTCGCCCCAGAGCGGATGCCACAGCCGCTGCATCGCGGCGTATTCGTTGGCATCGCCCACCTCATGGGGTTGCGGCAGCGGCGCGGTCCAGCAGTGCGTCTGTTGCCGCTGCCAGCCGAGGTCGGTGTAGGGCAAGGGCGTCATACTGGTCTGCAGCGGCTGGCCGATCGATTGCGCATCCACGCGGTGGCGCGCAGCGAACCAGAAACCGGCTGCATTGGTCTGGGTGGCGCCGCCCACGCTGGACAGTTCGCCCACCCAATCCATGCGACTGGCCAACCAGAAGAACCCCTTGCTGCGAATCACCTGCGGCAGGCCGCTCTGCACCATGTGCGCGAAGCGCTGCGGATGAAATGGCCGACGTGCGCGGTACACGAAGCTGCTGATGCCGTATTCCTCGGTTTCCGGCGTGTGCTGGCCGCGCAGTTCCTGCATCCAGCCCGGCGCCAGCTGCGCACGGGTGAAATCGAAACGCCCGGTGTCGAGCAACTGCTGCAGCGGCACCTCGCCATGCGCCGCATCCACAATCGCCGCCTCGCGGTTGAGCGCACGCAGCACCGCGCGCAGGCGCTGCAGCTGCTGCGCATCGATGCGGTCGCATTTGCTGATCACCAGCACATCGGCAAATTCCACCTGTTCGCCAAGCAACTGCACCAGCCCGCGCGTGTCGTCCGGGCCGGCTTGCTGGCCGAGCTCGGCCAGCGTGGCGGCCGAGCCGAAGTCCTGCAGAAAACGGCTGCCGTCCACCACCGTCACCATGGTGTCGAGCCGGGCAATGTCCGACAGGCTGAAACCGTCGGCATCGCGCACGGCGAAGGTGGCGGCGACCGGCATCGGCTCGGCGATACCGGTCGATTCGATCAGCAGATAGTCGTAGCGACCCTGCTCGGCCAGCCGCCGCACTTCCTGCAGCAGATCGTCGCGCAGCGTGCAGCAGATGCAGCCGTTACTGAATTCCACCAGCGTCTCTTCGGTGCGCCGCAGCGCCGCGCCGCCCTCGCGTACCAGCTGCGCGTCGATGTTGACCTCGCTCATGTCGTTGACGATCACCGCCACACGCAGACCGTCGCGGTTATGCAGGATGCGATTGAGCAAGGTGGTCTTGCCCGCGCCCAGAAAGCCGGACAACACGGTGACGGGGAGGCGTGAATCGCGCTTGGGGGACAGGGACATCCTGAGAGCCTGGCTGAAGTAAGGTGTTACTATATAACAATTATTCGACAGGACAGCTCACATGCGCGCCACCGCCTCCTTGCTGGATAGCTCGGCCATCGCCTTGTCCGGGTTATGCCTGTTGCATTGCCTTGCCCTGCCGCTGCTGGCGGCCACGCTGCCTCTACTCGGTGCCTGGAGCCGGGCCGAGTGGGTACATGTGGTGTTCGCCATGGCAGCTGTGCCGCTGAGCAGCTACGCGCTATGGAGTACGCACCGCCGGCACGCGCTGCCGACATCGGTCTGTTTGCTGGCGCTCTGTGGGTTAACCGGGTTGGTACTGGGTGCGAGCGGCCTGGTCGGCGACGCGCTGGAAACACCGATCACGGTCACCGGCAGCCTGCTGCTGGCCAGCACGCATCTGCTCAATCTGCGCCTGCGTCGCCGACACGGAGGGTGCGCGCGCTGACGGCAGGGTCAATGACCGCTACAGTGGCCTTTGCCGCAGCGGCTTGCGCGGGCAGGTTGCGACGCGCGCGCAGGTGATGACCGATGGGGGCTACAGCGAGAAGCCCAGCAACACCGGGTCGTGATCGGAACTGCGCCATGGCCCGGGCAGGTTGCGCTTGGCATAGCCGGCGGCGTCCATGACATCGGCATTGATATGCCATTCGACCGCGCCACGCAGTTGCTTGGCCATTGCCGGGCTGAGCAACGCGTGATCCTGCCGCCCGCTCATGCCGTCGTAAACGAAGCTGTAAGGCTGCTTCACCCCGGCCACCGCAAACGCGTCTTGCCAGCCGCTGGCGCGCAGGCTGCGCATCGGCATTTCCATTGCATAGGCATTGAAGTCGCCCACCAGCACGGCGCGCTTGGTCTGCGCGCCGGTGGGGTCGGTCTGTAGCCATTCGTGCAACCCCTTGGCCGATTCGGTACGGGTGGCGTTCCAGCAGGCCTGGCCGTCTTGCTGATCGGCATCGGCACCGCTGGCGTTACCGCAGCCCTTGGACTTGAAGTGATTGGCAACCACCACGAAGGTGGCCCCACGCGTACTAAGGAAGGCCTGCGCCAGCGGCACGCGGCTGTGATTGTCGAACGGCCCGCCGGTCAGCGTGGCCGGCTTGCCGACCGGGGTGACCTGCGAACTGCGGTACACAATGCCAACCCGGATCGCGTCCGCGCCCGGGCCGCTACCGCTATCGATGAAGTGCCAATCCTTGTCCTTGCCTGCAGCGTTGAGCGCGGCCACCAGCTGCGCAACCGCCGCATCGGCAGCGTTGCCATCGTTTTCCAGTTCCATCAGTGCGGCCACATCGGCGCCCAACGGCACAATGGTGGCGACCAGCTTGGCCAGCTGCGCCTGGAACTGTTCGTGCGTGCGTGCGCCGCGTTTGGTCGGGAAGCCACCGCCGCGGCCATTGCCGTTGAAGAAATTCTCCAGCTTGAATGAAGCGATGCGCAGATCGCCACCCACCTGCGGCGCAACGGCAGTGGGCATCGCCGGCAAGGTCAGCGGGCTCAGCACCTGGAGACGGTAGTTGCCGTCGTAGCGTTGATCGACGATGCCATCCACCGATTTGAGAAGGCTGCCGCTGCGCAGCACCGGATCGGCCGGCAGATACGACACCGTCTTGGGGCTGCGGCCGTTGCGCGCATCGTCCAGCAGCACGCGACGGCGCGCATTATCGGCCTCCACTTGCGCGAATGCCGGCGTGCCGCCTGCAGCCACTTCGCTTGGCTGCCACAGGCGTCCGCCGAACGCGGCAACCAATTGGCCATACGTGTCCAGGTGGTCGCTGCCGTTGAGCGTGAGCGCGGCGATGCGCACGTGCTCGCCTTCGAGCGCTTCCCAATTGGCCGGCGGGCCGCTGAGCATGCGCACCGGCACCGGCTGTCCACTGGCGAGCCGCTCGATGCTGCTGGTGTCCACCGTGGTCAAGCTCGCCTCGCCGCCTGCCGAGACTTCGCGCACGGTGCCGACGATACGCACGCGGTCGCCGACGGCCAGCTCGGCATTGCCGGCACCGGTGACGAACAGACCATGCGAGCGCCGCGGTTCGAAACCAGGTTGCTGCACGAACAGGCCGGCCAAGCCCACGCGCGTGTCGGCGATGATGATGCCTTCCACCTCCACCACGCGGCCATCGTACGGGCTGCGGCTGTCTTCCCCTTGCACATCTGCAATCGAGAGTGGTTGCGCTGCACCGGCGGCGGCGCTGCAGAGCAACGGAGCCAACAGACCAACCAAACCGAACACAACCAGCGGGCGACGCGACATCGAACGACTCCAAAGAAGTGGATCAAACGCAAACGCCGCCCGAAAGGCGGCGCGTGGTAACCGAAAGCGCTGAGGCAGGCTAGCAAACCACGGTAAATGACGGCCAGGCGCGCCCGCCACAACGTGGGATACGGCCAATGTATTGCGTTGGTGCCATGCTGTTCGTGCCCGCGCCACGCGCTGCACGCGACGCACTCAAGCAAGATGACAAGGCACGCGATGCGCCGCGTCAGTCGTAACACCCCCGCCCCCCAAAAGACTTGCCAGGACCTTACTTCAGATTCCCCAGCATCCAATCGACGGTGGCACGCACCTGCTCTTCGGTCAGCCCCGGGTTGCCGCCCTTGGGGGGCATGATGCCGCCATCCGGCCCGGCATAGCCCTCGATCGCGTGCTTGTACAAGGTGTCCTTGCCCTGGGCGATGCGTGCATCCCAATGCGAGTGGTCGAGCGTCGGCGCCTTGCCTACACCCGTGGTGTGGCAGGCGGTGCACAGGTTGTTAAAGATGGTCTTGCCGTCGGTTGTGCCGCCGTACGCGGACTGCGAAGCGGCCTTGGCCAGCGCTGCGGCCTGGGCCGCGGCCTGGGCGGAGGCGCCAGTGGCGCCGGCATAGACCGCACCGGCAGGCGCAATGCGTTGCTGCACGCGCTTGGCGGCAGTAGGCGAGACTTCGTCGGGAACAGCGCGTTGCAAATAAGCTGCCAGAGCGATTAGGCCCAGGGTGATCACCACGAGTAAACCGATCACCATCGAGAATTTTTTCAGGAACTCGAGGTCGTAATTCCGCACGCGCTCACCCCTGGCTGTTGGTCGAAGACCTCTGCTAACGCCGGAGTATAGAGCACAGCTCAGGCCAGTCTGACCAGCCTGCATGACAGTTTTCGCAGCGATGTGCGCTGCGCCCCCGGTGCGCTGATGCTTCTATCGGCACGCATGATCGCGTCGGTTGGAGAATTGCCGCAGCGCCGCATTCACCCATTGGTCTCCGTTGATGGTATTGCGCATCATTCCCAACAACCACAGTGGCGCGGTTTTGGTTCGCCAGGCCCGCCCGAGGAGTCGCCGCGATGAAATCCTTCTCTGTTGTCCTGCCTGGCCTTGGCCAGGATCAGTTTGTCCGCCCAGGCCCATGAAATCTGGATCAAGCGCGAGAGCAGCGGCCCTGTACGCATCTTCTTCGGCGAAGCGGCGCAGGAAGCGCTGGACCACGGCGAAGAGCAAGATCAAGCGCGTGGTCAAGCCGAACGTGTTCGGCACTGCCGGCAAGGCCGGTCCACTGCAGTGCGGAACTGAGTTCCTGACCGCGCCGTTGGCCGTAAGCGGGGATGATTGGTTGAGCGACGACAGCGTGTTCGAGCCATGGAAGGGCGAAGCCGGCGGTTTCGAGACGGTGAGCTACTACGCACGCGCCGGCCACGCCACGCTAGCGGCAAAGCGCGATTTCGAACTGGTCCCCACCGCTGCGAGTCGCAGCACGCTGACGGTGCTTTATCGCAACAAACCGCTGCCCAAGGTGGAAGTGACGGTGATCGACCCGCAGAAGTGGCAGAAGACGCCGACCTCCGATGCCAAGGGCCAGGTGACCCTGCCCAAGCTGCGCGCCGGCCGCCACATCCTGGTCGCCACCAACAAGGAACCGGTGAGCCGCGAGATCGCCGGCAAGCAGGTGTCGATGGTGCATCACATCAGCACGCTGACGTTCCTGGCCAAACAAGCGTGGTCGATATTGCTCCCGCGCAATCATCGACCGGGCGTGGCCGTTGCCAAATCGCGGCAGGAGCGAACCGTCAGTGGCGCTTCCGGCGTCACGCGCGCGCGCCGATTGCGTGTGCTAACCACGCCGGCTTGGCAACTGCGCGCTGCGGCATGTCGCCTGCTCCAACTGATCCGCGCGCGCAGGGGGCTTGATGTCCAGCGCATCGTCCTTGCCGCAGCCCTGGTTCAAGCGCCCCTGGCTCGTGGTGCTTGCGCGCACGCTGGCGGCGATCTTCGGCGGCCATGCGCTCGCCAGCGCCACCAATCCGTTGCTGGCGCTGGTATTGCCGACGCCACGCAGTGAAGCGGTGTTGACCAGCATGCTGGTCGGCATCGTGGTGTACGCGTGCGCGCCGCTGTGGGCGTTCGCCACTGCCAGCGTGTGGCGTGCGTGGGCCGGCATTGCAGTACCGGCGGCGCTGATGTGCGCGCTGGCGACGTGGCTGCAACGCAGCGCAACATGAAGCAAGGTTTTCGCCAATCGATGGCGTGGCTGCACACCTGGACCGGGCTGCTGGTCGGCTGGGTCTTGCTGCTGATCTTCATGGGCGACACGGCCAGTTATTACCGCGACGAAATCAGCCGTTGGATGCGACCGGAATTGCCCACCACCACGGTGAGCACCACCACTGCGCTGGGCAGCGCCGAGCAGTATCTGCAGACGCACGCAGCCGATGCCGTGCGTTGGAACATCACCTTGCCGGATCCGCGTACTCCGGTGGTGAGCATGTACTGGCAGAACCCCACACGCGCCGACGGCAAACCGGCCGGGCGCCGGCAGATGTACGGCAACGCCATCATCGACCCGGCCACCAGCAAGGACATCGCCGCACGCGACACGCTGGGCGGCGAATTCTTCTACCGGCTGCATTTCGACCTGCACTATGTGCCGGTCGTGTGGGCGCGCTATATCGTGGGGTTCTGCGCGATGTTCATGCTGGTGGCGATCATCAGCAGGTGGCGATCATCAGCAGAGTGATCACGCACAAGAAAATCTTCAAGGACTTCTTTACCTTCCGCCCGGGCAAGGGGCTGCGGTCGTGGTTGGATTTCCACAACGTCAGCGCTGTGAACGCATTGCCGTACAACGCGATGATGACTGACAACGGCGTCGTGACCTTGATGTTCATGTACCTGCCGTGGGGCATCAAGGCGCGCCATGCAGGCGATGACATGCGCTTCTATGGCGAGGCGGCCAATCGGGTGGCCGATACGCGTAAGGCGGCCGACGTGCCGGCGCACATGCTGCCGCTGGAGCAGTTCGTGGCACGTGCGCGCAGCGACTGGCGCGGTGGCGATGTGGGCAGCGTGGCGGTGTCGTTCCCCAACGATGCGCATGCCGCCGTGGGCGCAACCCAACTGGCCGAACACCTCTCCACCGATGCGCCGTCGATCCTGTTCGATGCCGTCAATGGCGAGCGCTTGCAGCGCAGCGGGCCGCCGGGCGGTGCCAGCCAGACGCGCGGTGTGATGGTAGGACTGCATCTGGCCCACTTCGTCGGTGCATGGCTGCGCGCATTGTTCTTCGGCTCTGGCTTGCTGGGTTGCCTGATGGTGGCCAGCGGTGTGGTGATGTGGGCAGTGAAAGAGCGCCCCAAGCAGTTGAAGGCCGGACGCATCGGCTTCGGCCTGCGCCTGGTGGACGCACTCAATATCGGCACAGTGGCCGGCTTGCCGATCGCCTTCGCCAGTTTCTTCTGGGCAACCGCGTGTTGCCAGTGAGTCTGGAAGCGCGTGCACAGATGGATGCCAATCTGTTTTCGCTGCGTGGGCCGCCGCGTTGCTGGCGGCATTGGTATGGCCGCGGCGTGCGATGTGCAGCTGGCAGTTGTATTTGGGCGCGGCGTTGTTCGCATTGGTGCCGGTGCTCAATGCGATCACCACCGATGTGCATCTGGGCGTGACGCTGCCGACCGGGCAATGGTCGCTGGCCGGCGTCGATCTGGTGTGCCTGTTTCTTTGTATCTGCCTGGGCATTGCCGGCTTTCGCTTGCAGCGTTGGAAGGCACCGCAGCCTGCGTCGGCGCGGCGCGCGCGTGCTGCTGCCACAACGCCGGTGCAGCACACAGCGCCGCTCCAGGAAAGCGCGTGAGCGTGCTGCTATTGCTGGCGCTGAATTTTTCCGGCTTCGCTGCGCTGTGCCTGGCGATGGACACGCATCGGCAAGCGTTGCACGGCCGCGTGTCGGGTGCTGCACGCTCACGGCAACTGCGTGTGCTGGGTTGGTTCTTGCTAGTGCTGACGTTCGGCCTGGCGGTGCAGGCGCAGGGCTGGGGCATCGGACCGGTGCTGTGGCTGGGCACGTTGACAGCAGCTGCAGCGCTGCTGTCGCTGTGGCTGTTGCCGTATCGACGTGGCGCGATCGCGCCGGCTGCGTTGGCCGCGCCGGTGCTGGCGGGTGTGGTGCAGGTGCTGACTGGTTGAAAGTTAGTAGCGGCCAATCGACGGTTCACTGCGTGCGTTTGCATGTCTACCGGAGGCGACGCTCAGGATGAAGAGCACGAAGAACTGGCCGACAGGATTGCGCAGCGAATGCGAGATGCGATGACATTGGCCATCAATCCACGCATGCGCCGGTTGCTGTCAATCGTGTTCTGGATGGCGACCTGCGTCTCGTGCAGTGCTGGCGTTGAGATCCTCTTCGCTGCGCATTGAGTGTTCGCCGCAAGCACGTGCCGTGACGTTTGCGATACCTATATCGCGTGATGCGCGCCCATGGTGCGCACTCGTCGGCGCGTAGCAAGCTATACCACTGTCGGCGGATCGCCCCAGCTGCGGCCATCTCTGGGAAGACGGCCATCGTCGAGCACCTGCAGCACGCGCTCGGACATGCAGCATGTCCAGAAACAGCACCACGTTGATGCCTTCAGGATGCGCCATGCTCGGGAAGATCGCGCCGGGAATGTCCGCTTTCCGCAGCAGGTCGCCGAGCACCCAACTCAGAAGCAGCTGAGTGGCACAGCACTGCGCGCAGGCAGTGCATTGTCAGCTGGTCGGTTGCATTGCGCCCACCGCGCGCAGGCAGAAGCCGCAGATCGCTTCGACCAGCTGCTCGCCCTGCTGCGGATCGCCACGGCTGGGGGCGATCGGCCCGACCAAGGCTTCGGTAAACGCGCCGACGATGCAGGCCGCGGCGGCATCCAGCGACTGCTGCGGGAACTCCCCAGCCGCCACACCTTCCGCAAGCAGCTGGCGAAAAACCTCCCCGAACAGGCGCCGGCCACGGATACGCGCGGCGTCCACCTCGCTCTCTACCGGCTCGGCGATAAAGGCGTAGGCCAGCGCTGGGCCAGCCAGGGCGCGCCGTACGAAGGTGGCGATCGCGCTGCGCAAACGCCCGGCAGCGCTGGCCTGAGTGGCGGCGATAGCACGCAGGATGGTTGTCTCACGCTGTACGGCCTCGTTGAGAACTTCCACGAAAAGCTCCGCTTTTGATGGGAAATGCCGATAAATCTGCCCGGTCGAAACGCCCGCAGCGGCTGCCAACGCAGTCACCTGTGCGTTGCGGTAGCCGCCTTCGGCGATCAGGATGCGGGCCGCGTGCAGGATGCGTTCGCGGTTGCCGGCCAGGCGTTCTTCCATCAGTGCGGAGCGTCGATAGGCCATGGTGTGATTCTGGGTTCAATAGTTGAATTTTAGTTCACTTTTTTGTTGCGGACCGCTAGTCTGGTCCTATCCGCCGCGCGGCCCGCCCGCTCCCACCCGGCACATTCCGATCCCTGTGGAGTTGTCGCATGCATGTGCCGTCCCTGAACTTCGAGCTTGGCGAAGAGATCGATCTGCTGCGCGAAAGCGTGGCCGCCTTCGCCAACCACCATATCGCCCCGCTGGCCGCGGCAGCCGATCACGATAATGTGTTTCCCACGCAGTTATGGCGCCTGTTCGGCGAGCAGGGCCTGCTCGGCCTGACCGTCGAAGAAGCATACGGCGGCAGCGGCATGGGCTACCTGGCGCATGTGGTGGCGATGGAAGAGATCTCGCGCGCCGGCGGTGCGATCGGGCTGTCGTACGGCGCGCATTCCAACCTGTGCCTCAATCAACTGCGCAAGAACGCCAGCCCCGAACAGAAACAGCGCTACCTGCCCAAACTATGCAGCGGCGAGCATGTAGGCGCACTGGCGATGAGCGAGGCCGGCTCCGGCTCGGACGTGGTGTCGATGAAGCTGCGCGCCGATGCGCGCGGCGACCGCTACGTGCTCAACGGCAGCAAGATGTGGATCACCAACGGCCCGGATGCCGACGTACTGGTGGTGTACGCCAAGACCGACCCCGACGCGGGCGCGCGCGGTATTACCGCCTTCATCATCGAAAAGGGCATGCCGGGCTTTTCCACCGCACAGAAGCTGGACAAGCTGGGCATGCGCGGCTCTAACACTTGCGAACTGGTCTTCAGCGATTGCGAAGTGCCTGCAGAGAACGTGTTGGGCACGCTCAACGGCGGCGTGCGCGTGCTGATGTCCGGGCTGGATTTCGAACGCGTGGTGCTGGCGGGCGGCCCGCTCGGGCTAATGGCCGCGGCGATGGATGTGGCGCTGCCCTACGTGCACGAGCGTAAGCAGTTCGGCGAGCCGATCGGCAACTTCCAGTTGATGCAGGCCAAGCTCGCCGACATGTACGTGGGGCTCAATGCCTGCCGTGCGTATGTGTATGCGGTAGCGCGCGCCTGCGATGCCGGGTGCACCACCCGCCAGGACGCCGCTGGCGCCATTTTGTATGCCGCCGAAAAAGCGACCTGGCTCACCGGCCAGGCGATCCAGGTGCTCGGCGGCAACGGCTACATCAACGACTACCCCACCGGCCGCTTGTGGCGCGATGCCAAGCTGTACGAGATTGGCGCGGGCACCTCGGAAATCCGCCGCATGCTGATCGGCCGCGAGTTGTTCGAACGCACCGCCTGACGGAGTCACCATGAGCGTGATCGATAGCCAGCTACAGGTCAGCAGCGAAAGTTTCCAACACAACGCCGCTGCGATGCGTGCGGTGATCGACGACCTGCGCCATACACTTGCGCAGACGGCGCGTGGTGGCAGCGAGGCGGCACGTGCCAAGCACACCGCACGCGGCAAGTTGCTGGTGCGCGAGCGCATCGACGCCTTGCTGGATCGGGGCAGCGCGTTATTGGAAATCGCACCGCTGGCCGCGCATGGCATGTATGACGATCAGGTGCCGTGTGCGGGTGTCGTGGCCGGCATCGGCCGTGTGTCCGGCGTGGAATGCGTGATCGTCGCCAACGATGCCACCGTCAAGGGCGGCACCTATTACCCGATGACGGTGAAGAAGCATTTGCGGGCGCAGGAAATCGCGCAGCAAAATCGGTTGCCGTGTATCTATCTGGTCGATTCCGGCGGTGCGTTCCTACCGCTACAGGACGACGTATTTCCGGACCGCGACCACTTCGGGCGCATCTTCTACAACCAAGCCAATTTGTCGGCCAACGGCATCCCGCAGATCGCCTGCGTGATGGGGTCGTGCACCGCTGGCGGTGCGTATGTGCCAGCGATGAGCGAC
The DNA here is from genome assembly GCF_038405005.1 of Xanthomonas sp. JL1. Lineage (NCBI taxonomy): Bacteria > Pseudomonadati > Pseudomonadota > Gammaproteobacteria > Lysobacterales > Lysobacteraceae > Xanthomonas > Xanthomonas sp. JL1. The sequence continues at coordinate 36,143 of NZ_JBBYGR010000069.1, forward strand.
GAAACGGTGATCGTGCGTGAGCAGGGCACCATCTTTCTGGGCGGCCCGCCGTTGGTGAAGGCGGCCACCGGCGAAGAGGTCAGCGCAGAAGAACTCGGCGGCGCCGAGGTGCATACGCGCATTTCCGGCGTGGCCGATCACTTTGCCGACAACGATCTGCAAGCGCTGACGCGCGTACGCGCCATCATTGCGCAGCTCAACTGGCGTAAGCCCGCCGCTTCATTGGCGCTGCAAGCACCGCGGCCGCCGCGCTATGCGGCCGACGAACTGTATGGCGTAATTCCAGCCGATACCCGCAAGCCCTTCGATGTGCGCGAAGTGATCGCGCGCATCGTCGACGACTCGCGTCTGGACGAGTTCAAGCCGCGCTATGGCAGCACCCTGGTCACCGGGTTTGCGCATCTGCATGGCTATCCAGTGGGCATCATTGCCAACAACGGCATTCTGTTCTCGGAGTCCGCGCTCAAGGGCGCGCACTTCATCGAGCTGTGCACGCAACGCGGTATTGCGCTGGTTTTCCTGCAGAACATCACTGGCTTCATGGTCGGGCGCAAATACGAACATGGCGGCATCGCCAAGGACGGCGCCAAACTAGTGATGGCGGTGGCCTGCGCCAAGGTACCCAAGTTCACGGTGGTGATCGGTGGCTCGTTCGGTGCCGGCAACTACGGCATGTGCGGCCGTGCGTATTCGCCGAACTTTCTGTGGATGTGGCCGAACGCGCGTATCGGCGTGATGGGTGGCGAGCAAGCGGCCAGCGTGTTGGCCACGGTGCGTCGCGATGGCATCGAAGCCAACGGCGGTGCATGGTCGGGCGAAGAAGAAGATGCGTTCAAGGCGCCGATCCGCGCGCAGTTCGAGCAGCAAGGTCATCCGTATTACGCCAGCGCACGGCTATGGGACGACGGCATCATCGATCCGGCCGATACGCGTCGCGTGCTGGGCCTGGGGTTGTCGGCGGCGTTGAATGCGCCGATCGAGCCAACGCGTTTCGGCGTGTTTCGCATGTGAGTAGGTGCGTGCGTTGCAGGCGCATTCCTGCGCGTTGCGGCGGCAGATTCTGCCGTGCAGGCTGGCAGTGAGGTTCTGTCGTAGATGCGCCAGCAATCGCGGGCGTTTGCGCAGCTGGCTTGCAGGCAACACAGCGCCGTGTGGCAACAAACCTGCTTGCGCCAGCTGTAGGTGTGAAGCAGACAAGCCGTTTTTCTTCGTAGGACGACCCGCCGCTACGGCGACGTGCAGAGACTGATCCGATGACCCAGCGCGACCCTATCGCCGCAGCAACGCAAGCGCCCTTCGACAAGATCCTGATCGCCAATCGCGGGGAGATCGCCTGCCGGGTGATCGCGACCTGCCGCACCCTCGGCATTGCGACGGTGGCGGTGTATTCGGATGCAGACCGCAATGCACGGCATGTGCGTCTGGCAGACGAAGCCGTCCACATCGGTGCCTCCCCGGCGCAGCAAAGCTATCTGCGTGGCGAAGCGATTCTCGAAGCGGCGCGCGCAACCGGTGCGCAGGCGATCCACCCGGGTTATGGCTTTCTCTCGGAAAACGCCACATTTGCCGAGGCCTGTGCGCACGCTGGCATCGTCTTCATCGGCCCACCGGCAGCGGCGATTCGCGCGATGGGCGACAAGAGCGCTGCCAAGGCGCTGATGCAACGTGCCGGTGTGCCGCTGACGCCTGGCTACCACGGCGATGAGCAGGCGCCGGCATTCTTGCGTGCGCAAGCCGACGCAATCGGCTACCCGGTACTGATCAAAGCCAGTGCCGGTGGCGGCGGCAAGGGCATGCGCCGGGTGGATGCCAGCGCGGCCTTCGAAGATGCGTTGGCTAGCTGTCAGCGCGAAGCGCAGTCGGCGTTTGGCAATGCGCATGTGCTGGTGGAGAAATATGTCGAGCGGCCGCGGCATATCGAAATCCAGGTGTTCGGCGATACGCATGGCCAGGTGGTGCACCTGTTTGAGCGCGACTGCTCGGTGCAGCGTCGCCACCAGAAAGTGCTGGAAGAAGCGCCTGCGCCCGGCATGAGCGAGGCGCGGCGCGCGGCGATGGGCAAGGCGGCGGTGGATGCGGCGCAAGCGGTGGGTTACGTCGGTGCGGGCACGGTGGAATTCATCGCTGGCCCGGACGGCGATTTCTATTTCATGGAAATGAACACCCGGCTGCAGGTGGAGCATCCGGTGACCGAGTTGATCACCGGCACCGATCTGGTCGAATGGCAATTGCAGGTTGCCGCTGGCGCACGCTTGCCGCGTCGGCAGCACGAGTTGCGCATTCACGGGCATGCGCTGGAGGCGCGCCTGTACGCCGAAGATGCCGAGCGCGGTTTTCTGCCGTCCACCGGAACGCTGCGCCAGCTGCAGTTGCCTGTCGCCAGCGCGCATGTCCGCATCGATGCGGGCGTGGAGCAAGGCGACACCATCAGCCCTTACTACGACCCGATGATTGCCAAGCTAATCGTCTGGGAGACCGATCGCCCCGCAGCGCTGGCGCGCATGCGCGCGGCATTAGCGCAGTTCCATGCGGTGGGCGTCACCACCAACCGTGCATTCCTGTCGCGCCTGATTGCGACCGCGGCGTTCGCATCGGCGAGCCTGGACACCGCGCTGATCGAGCGCGAACACGCCGTGCTGTTTCCACAGGCGCGCAGCCCGGACACCGCATGGTGGTGCCTGGCGGCGGTGTTGATCGCAGATACGTTGCCGGCCGCGGTGGCTGATCCGGCCGATCCGCACTCGCCGTGGCAGCAAAACGATGGTTGGCGTATCGGTGCACGTGCAGTCCAGCGCGTGATTCTGGAAGCAAATGGCGAGCGCCGCCAACTCGATGTACGACCCGATGCCGATGGCTGGCAAGTCACCAACGCAGGCCAGACGCATACCTTGCGCTACCACCCGCACGATACGGGCTTGCGTGTGGAGATGGACGGCCGGCAATGGCGTGTACAGGTGTTGCGTGACGGCAGCCTGCTGACCCTGATCGACGCCGCGCAGCGGGCAACCTTCCATTACCACGATGCGCTGGTGGAAGCTGATCAACCGGCGCAGGACGCTGGCGGGCTGACCGCACCAATGCCCGGCCGCATCGTCTCCCTGGCCGCAACGGTGGGCCAGCCGGTCACCCGCGGGCAGGCGCTGGTGGTGCTGGAAGCGATGAAGATGGAGCACACCCTGCACGCGCCCAGCGATGGCACGGTCCAGGCGTATCTGGTGGCCGAAGGCGATCTGGTGGCCGACGGTGCAGCGCTGGTGGAATTCGTGTCCGCATCTGCGTAGCGACGCATGGCTGCGTGACCAACGGCACGTTCGCTTGTCCGTGGGCTGCCGCTAACGTGGCACATCGGCCGGCTTGGCCGCAGTGCCACCGGAGGTCTCATGCAACGCCTGCTTCTTGTTTCCAGCATGCTGCTCGCGCTATCTGCCTGCAGCGACAAAACCGCGCCCGCATCCAAGAACGCTGCAACGCCTACCCCAGCGACGGCAGCACCCGCTGCGCCTCCCGAACTGATCACCCGCGATGCGTTGTTCGGCAACCCCGAGCGTGCCAATGTCAGCATCAGCCCGGACGGCAAGTACCTCAGCTGGGTGGCGCCGCTGGAGGGCGTCCTCAATGTGTGGGTTGCGCCGGTGGATGCGCCCGATCAGGCCCGTGCGATCACCAAGGACACCGCACGCGGCATTCGCAATTACTTTTGGACCTATCAACCCAATACCTTGCTGTATCTGCGCGACAACGGCGGCGATGAAGATTTCCACCTGTTTTCAGTCAATTTGACTGACGGCAGCAGCAAGGATCTCACCCCGTTCAATAAGACCAATGCCGAGGTGTATCGGGTTAGCGCGCAGCATCCCGAATCCATCATGGTCGGCATGAACGACCGCGATGCCAAGTGGCACGATTTGTATCGCGTGGACCTGGCTTCCGGCACGCGGACGTTGGTGCAGAAGAACACCGAGCGCCTGGATGCGTACCTGCTCGATGGCGACTACCAGCTGCGCTACGCTACGCGTGCCACCGACGATGCCGGCAGAGAATTGCTGGTGCCAGATGGCAAACGCTGGAAGAGCGTGGACCGCATCCCGTTCGAGGATGTCACCAACACCGCGCCGGACGGCCTGACCGAGGACGGCAAGACGCTGTACATGCAGGATTCGCGCAACCGCGATACCGCAGCGCTGTATGCCATCGACACCGACAGCAACGCACGCACGCTGCTGTTCGAAAGCCCACGCGCCGATGTCGGCAACACCTTGAACGACCCCAAGACCGGCGTGGTGCAGGCAGTGTCCACCGACTACCTGCGCGAAGAGTGGAAGCCGCTGGATAACGGCATTGCCGCAGATTTGCAAAAACTCAAATCGCTCGGCAGCGGCGACGCCAACGTTGCCGCACGCACGCTCGACGATCGCATCTGGATCGTTGGCTATTCCGCTGCCGAAACGCCGCTGACCTACTACCGCTACGATCGCGCCAATGGCGGCAAGCTGACCAAGCTGTTCTCCGCACGGCCCGCACTGGATGGCAAACCGCTGGTACCGATGTGGCCGCAGGAGCTGACCGCACGCGACGGTCTCAAGCTGGTCAGCTACCTCACCCTGCCCGCCGAAGCCGACGCCAACCACGACGGCAAGGCCGACAAGCCGGTGCCGTTGGTGCTGTTCGTGCACGGCGGCCCGTGGGCGCGCGACAGCTACGGTTACGGCCCGTACGAACAATGGCTTGCCAACCGCGGCTATGCAGTGCTGTCGGTGAACTTCCGTGGTTCCACCGGCTTCGGCAAGGCCTTCACCAACGCCGGCAACGGCGAATGGGCCGGCAAGATGCATGACGACCTGCTCGACGCGGTGCAATGGGCGGTCAAGCAGGGCGTCACCCAACCCGACGACGTCGCCATCATGGGCGGCAGCTATGGCGGCTATGCCACCCTCGTCGGCATGACCTTCACCCCGGACGCTTTCAAATGCGGCGTGGATATCGTGGGCCCGGCCAATCTCAACACCTTGCTCGGCACCGTCCCGCCGTACTGGGCCAGCTTCTACAAGCAGCTGACCCGTCGCATGGGCGACCCCGCCACTGAGGCCGGCAGGCAGTGGCTGACCGAACGCTCTCCGCTCAGCCACGTCGACAAGATCAGCAAACCGCTGTTGATCGGCCAGGGCGCCAACGACCCTCGCGTCAAACAGGCTGAGAGCGACCAGATCGTCAACGCGATGAAGGCCAAAAACATTCCGGTCACCTACGTGCTCTTTCCCGATGAAGGCCACGGCTTCCGCCGCCCGGAAAACAGCAAGGCGTTCAACGCCGTGACCGAAAGCTTCCTGAGCCAATGCCTGGGCGGCCGCGTGCAACCGATCGGTGCGGACCTGGAAGGCTCCAGCATCACCGCCCCGGAAGGCGCCGACAAGATCAACGGCCTGCCCGATGCCTTGAAGACGCATACGCAGGCGATTCGGAAGTAGGCGACCCATGCCGGGCATGACTCGCCGTTACGGCGAGTCATGCCGCTTGTGATGTGTACGCCGTGCCTAGGAAGCACTCGTGGCGGTTCATCTACCGAAGCCGGTATTCCACCGATCCGGCGCCAACGTAACCGGCTCGCCTCGCTGCTTTTACTGCTGTCTGCGCAGTAGCCACACACTTGAAAAACGGCGACATGCATTGATCATGCGCCGCGAGATCTGGAAGATCCGTCAGTGTTGCCCAAGATCGTTGGAGAGATCCCGATCGCCACCGGACTGGGCAGTCTCAAGATTCAAGTGCAACACGTGATTTGAGTGCTGCGATTTCTTCCTCCATTGCCTCGCTTGGTGTCTTCCATCCGAGCGTCTGACGAGGGCGGGTATTCATCAGCAGTGCGATGTGATTGAGATACTCTTGGCTGACAGTGGACAGGTCGGCGCCCTTGGGCAGGAATTGGCGCAGCAGGCCGTTGGTGTTCTCGTTACTTCCCCGCTGCCACGGCGCATGTGGATCAGCGAACCACACGTCGATGTTC